>JACDGA010000113.1 GCA_013815505.1 Acidimicrobiia bacterium | reverse complement strand
GGTGCACCGGGCACGAGCTCACTGCCGATCGAGATCGACGAGACGATCGAGAACTCGAACAGCGCGATGAACACGCCGAGCGCGAGCACACCTGGAACGAACGACGTGCCGAACGCGGCGAGCGCCAGTCCCATCGGCACCATCAACCCGGCGCCGATGACGACCGAGCGTTCCTTGCCCCACCGGTCGACCCGTGCCGCCGACGTCGTGGAGGCGACCAGTTCCAGCCCGCCGAGCCCGAACGTGACGGCGGTGAGCGCGACCGCACCGAATCCGAACTCGTCCTCGAGCCAGGCGCCGAACGTGAAGAACAGCGATTGCGCCGCGGCGGTGAGGGCGAACATCGCCGCAACCATCCACATGCCCCGCCGACCGATACCGCCGGGGCCGTGCGGCTCGTCGAGCGCATCCGGTGTGTACGCCGCGGGGACAGATCGCGGCTCGCTCCCGAGCCGCACGACGACCGCAGCGACGGCGGCCGTGGTCATCACGGCACCGGCCACGTAGCCCCAACGCCAGCTCGTCAGCGCCGTGACGAGACCCATCGTCGAAACGCCGACGAGCATCCCCAGCGCCCACGACGTCTCGACGAGACCGACGACGCGACCGCGCCGCTCGTACGGCACGTGCGACGCCGTCCACGCACCGAGGGCGACGTCGAACACGATCTTGGCGACGGCGAGCAGGACGAGCCCGACCACGAACCACACGATGTTCGGTCCCGCCGCGGCGACGAGGGCGCCCGCCGTCACGCCGACAAGACCGAGTGCCATCGTCGTCGGGTGATGCCGCCGGTCGATGCGCCTGCCGACCAGCGGCGCAGTGAGCCCGACCGCCTCCGAGATCGCGATCGCCGCGCCGAGCCTGCTGAGCGACACGTCGAGTCCGCTGGCGATGGTCGGCAGGAACGGTGCAGAGAAGCGGTAGACGGCATTCGCGCCCAGCCGTGACAGCGCGACCGTGGTGATGTTGCGCCGCACCTCGGGCGCGTAGCTGTCGTCCAGGTAGCGGCCGAGCACGATCGCCGACGCTACCGGTGGACCCGGCGCCGCTCTCGGCTGGCACACTCTCGCGATCACCCCATACGACGATCAGCTGCGGGCGTCGATCCGTCACCACCTGGACGCCCATCGCCGCACCGTGCACTCCGACGACGAGCGCCGGCGCGCCGCCGTCGCGATCGTGCTCGTCGACTCCGTGCCAGGCGAGCCGCCCGACCTGTCCGAGCCCGGCGACGAGCCCGAGCACGGCATGGAGGACCTCGCCGGCGGTGCCGCCTTCCTGCTCTCGCGCCGCGCCTCGCGACTCAGTCGCCACGCCGGCCAGTGGGCACTGCCTGGAGGGCGCATCGACGAGGGCGAGGACGTCGTGACGGCGGCGCTGCGCGAGCTGGACGAGGAGGTCGGGCTCCGTCTCGACGAGTCGCACGTGCTCGGCCTGCTCGACGACTACCCAACGAGGTCGGGATTCGTCATCACGCCCGTCGTCGTCTGGGCCGGAGGAGCTGTTCGCCTCGCTCCCGATCCCGGCGAGGTGCGCGGCGTGTACCGCATCGGTCTCGGCGAGCTCGCCCGCGACGATTCACCACGCTTCGTCGACATCCCCGAGAGCGACAAGCCGGTCGTGCAGATCCCGCTTGGCGAGTTCCTGCTGCACGCCCCGACGGCAGCGATCATGGTGCAGTTCCGGCGCGTGGGTCTGGAGGGTGACGTCGACGCCCGGGTGATCGATCTCGAACAGCCCGTCTGGGCCTGGAAGTAGACGCCGCCGCGACCTGTGGCGGCGGCATTCCGCCGCTACCGTCGTCAGCCGTGGAACAGACGGCGGCGGCAACGAACGAGCCGGGTTTCGGTCGGACGCTCTGGTCGCGGGCGCTGATCATCCTCGGACTCAGCAGCGTCGCCGTCGTGCAGCCGCTGCTCGACCTGTTCGGCAACAACCCCGAGTTCTTCGTCGCCGGGCGCTACTCGTCCACCCAGATCGTCCTCTTCACGCTGGCGATCACGCTCGTCCCGCCGGCCGTTGGCGTCACCATCGTCGCGATCGCGACCGCCGTCGATCGGCGTGCCGGCGCGGTCGCGTTCGTCGTGGTCGCCGGCGTGTTCGCTGCGGCGTTCGTCATGGTGCTGCTTCGCACGATCGGGCTCGATCCCGCCTGGATCGTGCTGGCGATCGTCGCCGCCGTCGCTGCCGGGATCGTGTGGCTCGTCACGAGGACACGCGGTGGCGGGATGCTCGCCCGCTACATGGCGGCCGCCAACCTGCTGTTCGTGGCGCTGTTCATGTTCGCCTCGCCGGCGTCACGTCTCGTCGCCGGTGGTGGTGCGACCGACGACGGCGACATCGACGTCCCGACCCCGGAGGGTCCCGTCGTCGTCGTGGTGCTCGACGAGCTGCCGATCGCCACGATCATGAAGTCGGACGGTTCGATCAACGAGGAGCGGTATCCCGGGTTCGCCGAGCTGGCCTCGGTGTCCAACTGGTACCGGAACATGACGAGCAACGTCAACTACTCCCCGCGCGACGTGTCGGTGATCCTGTCGGGGGTCCTCCCCGGTGATCGTGATCTGCCGACGTCCACCGACTTCCCGCGCACCCTGTTCACGTTGCTCGGCAACGACGTGCCGGTCGATCGCTACGAGTCGTTGACGAGCCTGTGCCCGACATCGATCTGTGGCGACATCGTGCGCCAGCCGCTCGGACAGGCCTTCGAGGACGCCTCGGTCGTGTACGGCCATCGCGTCCTGCCCGAGTCGCTGCGTGACGGGCTGCCGGCGATCGACAACTCGTGGGGCGACTACGGCGCGCAGGACGACGGCGGCGACGAGCCGCAGAGCGCGCAGGGTGACGATGGTGTGACGTACACGGAGAAGGCGTACTCACAGTGGAGCGCGCGTGGTGCCGACGAGAAGAGCCCGCTCGGGCAGATCGGCACGCTGTCCGAACGCGTCAACGCCATCGGCGCCGAACCGTCCGTCAACGTCACGCACATCGTGTCACCGCACCGACCGTGGAACCTGTCGCCGTCGGGCGAGGTGCTGTCGTACGACCCGCTGCCCGCCATCGATGCCGACGCCGCCGGCTTCGAGTTCAAGACGCTGCGCAACTTCCAGCTCCACAGCATGCAGACGGGAGCCATCGATGTCGTGATCGGCGACATGGTGGAGCACTTGCGGTCGCTGCCCACCTGGGAGGACACGACGCTCGTGGTGACCGCCGACCACGGGTACAACTTCACACCGCCCGAGATCGGCCGCAAGGTGACGCCGGAGACGGCGGAGGAGATCTATCGGGTGCCGCTGTTCATCAAGGCGCCAGGGCAGACGCAGGGTGAGGTGATCGACGACAGCGCGCAGGCCGTCGACGTGCTTCCCACGATGATCGACATGCTGAGCGGCACCACCGACTGGGAGTTCGACGGCCACTCGCTCGTCGACGGCAGCGCGGCGACGAATCCGCCCAAGTTGTCGACCGGCGTCGACGAGCTGCTCGACGTCGTCGCCCGCCGCGAGGACCTTTTCCCCGAGGGCGACGACTGGACGGCGCTCGCCGCGATCGGCGAGCACAGCGACCTCGTCGGCGAGGACGTCTCCTCGCTCAAGGTCGGTGAGCCGAGCGAGCTCACAGCGTCGCTCGATCAGGAATCGCTGCTCGACGAACTCCCGACGTCGACCGGCAAGATGCCGTTCGTGCTCGCCGGTGCCGTCGACAGCGCCGACGAGCCCGACGGCGAGCTGCTCGCCGCCGTCAACGGTCGCATCGCAGGCGTGCTCGGCGGCTATGAGCCGGGTGTCGGTGACGCATGGGACTTCACCGGGTACGTCGCCGACTTCTATCGCGACGGCGCCAACGAGGTGACCCTCTACGAGGTCACCGGCTCAGGCTCGGCGGCGACGCTGCACGAGGTCGAGCGAACCTGAGAGTGGGCGACGACGACACAGCGGTTGAAGGACTCGGGCGCACCCTTTGGACGCGCGCCCTCGTCATCCTCGGCGTCAGCAGCGTCGCCGTGGTGCAGCCGCTGCTCGATCTGTTCGGCAACAACCCGGAGTTCTTCGTCGCCGGGCGCTACTCGGCGACCCAGATCGTCGTCTTCGCCCTCATCATCACGCTCGTGCCGCCCGCCGTCGGCATCGCCCTCGTGGCAGCCGCCACGGCCGTCAACCGTGTCGCCGGCACGATCTCGTTCAGCGTCGCGGTCGGCGTGTTCGCCGTTGCGTTCATGATGGTGCTGGCGCGCACGATCGGGCTCGACCCGGCGTGGATCGTGTTCGCCGCCGCGCTGGCGCTCGGTGCCGGTCTCGTCGTGCTCGTGACCCGCACGAAGGGCGGTGCCATGCTCGCCCGCTACATGGCAGCCGCCAACGTGCTGTTCGTGGCGCTGTTCATGTTCATGTCGCCGACGTCCCGCCTCGTGGCCGGCGGCGGGCCGATCGACGAGGGCGAGGTGCGCCTCCCGACGCCCACCGCACCGGTCGTGGTCATCGTTCTCGACGAGCTGCCGGCAGCTTCGATCATGCGCGGCGACGGGTCGCTGAACGCCGATCGCTACCCCGGCTTCGCCAAGCTCGCCTCCGTCTCGAACTGGTATCGCAACGCGTCGAGTCAGTACAACCTCTCGGCGCAGGCGGTCCCGTCGCTGCTGTCGGGAAACAAGCTCGACGGCGAGCAGTTGCCGACCGCCAGCGACTTCCCACGCAACCTGTTCACGCTGCTCGGCAACGACGTGCCCGTCGAGCTGTACGAGTCGGTGACGAACATGTGCCCGGTCTCGATCTGTGGTGAGACGTCTCGTCAGCCACTCCGCCAGGCGCTCGAGGACGCTTCGGTCGTGTACGGCCACCGGATGCTGCCCGAGGAGCTTCGTGACGGGCTGCCCGACATCGACAACTCGTGGGGCGCGTACGGCGCCGAGGACGAGGGCGTCGAGGTGGCGTCGAGTAGTGACGACAGCGAGCGTGACGGCAACGGCGATTCGTACATCGAGACCGCCTACGAGCGGTGGCGCGAGCTCGGCGCCGACGAGCGCGGCCCGCTCGGTCAGGCGGGCATCCTGCGCGAGCAGATCGACTCGATCGGACCGGAACCGGCGCTGCACTTTGCCCACGTCGCGCTGCCGCACCGGCCGTGGATCCTCTCGCGCACCGGCATCGCCAGCAGCTACGAGCCGCCGCTGCAGGAGGATCCGAACGCCGTGGGCTACGAGTTCGGCGTGCGGTTGGAGTACCAGATGCACGAGATGCAGGTCGGTGCCGCCGACGTGCTGATCGGCGAGCTCGTCGACCGGCTTCGTTCGCTGCCGAACTGGGACGACACGCTGCTCGTCGTGACGACCGACCACGGTCGCGGGATGTCGGGTCCGCTCACGGGGCGGATGCAGGTCACCGACGACAACCGCGAGGAGGTCTACCGCACGGCGATGTTCATCAAGGCGCCGGGCCAGACCGAGGGCGAGATCGTCGACGAGAGCGTGCAGACGATCGATCTGCTGCCGACGATGATCGACATGCTCAGCGGCGAGACAGATTGGGAGTTCGACGGGCACTCGCTCGTCGACGGCAGCTCGGCGCATACCGAGCCACGGGTCTCCACCGACGTGCAGGTGGTGTTCGACATCGCTGCGGCGAAGGCGGAGCAGTTCGGCGGCGACGACTGGATCGGGCTCGCTGCGGTGGGCGAGCACCGCGACCTCGTCGGTCGCGACGTCGCGGCGCTCGACGTGGGTGACCCGAGCGAGCTGTCGGCGTCGCTCGACCAGGAGTCACTGCTGGCCGACCTCCCGACGTCGGACGGCACGATGCCGTTCGTGCTTGCTGGCATGGTGCGAGGCGGCGAGCCGGCGAGCGAGCTGGTGGTGGCTGTCAACGGCCGGATCGCTGGTGTCGTCGGCGGCTATCGGCCGGCGGTGGGCGACGCGTGGACGTTCACCGGCTACGTCGCCGATCTGTACCTCGAGGGCGCCAACGAGGTCGACCTGTACGAGGTCACCGGCAGCGGCTCGACGGCCACGCTGCACGAGGTCGAGCGCACCTGACACTGGCCGGAAGCCG
>JACDGA010000112.1 GCA_013815505.1 Acidimicrobiia bacterium | reverse complement strand
ACCCCACAGAGGCCGGCCAGCTGATGGCCGAGATCGTCGCCAACCTCTAGTTCTCCCGTTCTGTCATGCAGATCGTGGCCGGATCGGCCCGATCCGCATGACAGAACGGTGGATCAGTCGGGCTCGACGACCTCGACCTCGCCGCGCATCCCGTCTTCGTAGTGGCGCGGGAGGTGGCAGGCCATCTCGACCGTGCCGGGCTCGTCGAACACGTACGACGTCACACCTTGCTCGTCGGGTCCGACGGACAGCTCGCCGGGCTTCGGCGTATGCGTCGCCTCGGTGCCCTCCTCATGGCGCCGGTGGACGGATTCGGGTCCGATGATCAGCTCGTGGTTGATCGGGTCGCCGTTCATCAACACGAAACGCACCTCGGTCCCCACCTCGACCCGCAGCGAGTCGGGCACGAACCGGCTGTACTCCGCGTCGATCCGCACGGTGACAGGTTCCGGCCCGAGCGCCTCGGGAGGCGGGCCCTCGGTCGCCGCGGCGACGACGTAGCCGGCGCCCGCCGTCACCGCCGCAGCGGTGAGGGCGACGCAGAGTCGTGCTGCACCCTGCACGTCACGCCACCCCGCCGACATGCCGGCGCCGTGACGACACCGTGAGCGCAGCGAAGATCCCGGCGCCGGCGAGTACACCGGTGACGGGCGGCCACCACGGCGTTCCGGACTTGTCGTTCACCGGCACGGCTGACTCTTCGGGCACCCCGGTGTCCTTGATCGACGGCTCGACGCTCGGATCGGCCGAGACGGCGAGGTCGTAGTCGAGTTCTTCGGCTGCGGCGTCGAGCTGCAGGTACGACAGCCACATGTCGTCGCCGACCCACTCCATGCCCTCGTCCGATCGGAGATCGGTGAGCAGCCCCTTAGAGGCCGACTCGCTGCGCTCGACGTTGAGCCCTGGTCCGCCGGCGAGCAGCTCGGGACGCTGGTCGGTGAGGAGGAAGACGTCGGCTTCGACGCGCTGGTCATCCTCGAGTCCGAGCCCGAGGATCCGCACAGGCACCCACGGATCGTCCGTCGGGATCGTCGCCATGATCGGCGTGCTGTCACCGGCGCCCTGTCCGAGCTCGCGTGCGCGCTCGGCATCGAACTTGGCTGCCATGAACACGGGGCTGCGCTCGGCGTAGAAGTCGAGCACCTCCGGCGCGTCGGGTGACAGCAGGAAGCCGTTGTCGATCGCCCACTTTCCGACCTCGTCGCCGCCGCCCTTCAGCACGGTGATGTCGAGCGCATCGATCTCGGTCTCGAGGATGATCTCGACGTCGGACGCTGCGGTGGTCTGGTCGGCCTCACCTGAGGCAGGCGCCTCGGGTGGTGCGACCTCCTGCGTGAGGCGTTGAAGTGTCCAGTCGCCGCCGCGCTCGACCTTCGTCGGCACGTCGGGGAGCGGCACGATCGAGCCGACCGATTCACCCTCCCCGGTGAACTGGAACGCCGTCACGTAGCGCTCGACGCCGTTGGAGTACGCCGCCAGCGTGGTGGTGCGCACGAGTTGGATGGTCCCGTTCTCGCCGACGAGTCCCCCACAGGCATCTGCGACCTGTGGGGCGAGGGCGCAGGGGATGGCCGCCAGGGCGGCCAGGGTCTTGCGTTGCATGATGGTTCCTTCGGTTCACGCTGCACGCCACAAGTAGGACGTCACGGTGGGTGCCGAAGGTTCCCGAGAACGCGAAAGAGCCCGCCCTCGCGGGCGGGCCCTCTCTGCGATCTGTCGATCAGTAGCTGGGCGGCGGAGGGGGCGGCGTCGACGACGACGACGAGCCGTAGCCGTCGCCGTACGAACCGGCGGTCGTCGTGGCGACCTTGTTGGAGTCGAGAAACGCCATCACCGCACCGGCAAGGACGAGCAGCGCACCGACGAGGCCGATCCAGAGCCCGATGCCACGAGTCACCTCGGCGCCGATCTCGTCGAGCTGCTCGTCCGACACACCCTCGACGCCAGGCGTGAGGGCGAGGCGAAGGATGAACAGCACGAACGCCAGCACTGCAAGCCCGAGCAGGACCCGGTCGACGGGAAACATGTCGGACTTCAGCACTCCGAACACGACGAGTGCGGTGATGATGCCGACGGCGATGAACAGCAACCAGGGAAGCGTCCCTGTGGGGAACCACTCGAACGCGTTGACGTCGTCGGATCCGATCTGGGGAACCTCGAGTGAGTACCACGTGAGGAAGCCGGCGATGAGGAAGATGGCGGCGCCGGCCATCTTCAAGATGTCGGGTGTTCGGATGCTGGTCTTCATGCAGGTTGCTCCTGTCTCAGGTCGGGTGGGTGGCCCGTCGAGCACGCAGCGTAGTGCAGTCCCGATCGGCGTCAGTGGGATGCTGACGTGCAGGCAGATGCGGGTTTCTGGGAGATCAGTAGCCGGGAGGAGGCGGCGGTGTCGAACCACCCTGGCCGGGCTGCTGGTAGCCACCGGGCGTCGAACCGCCCTGGCCGGGCTGCTGGTAGCCGCCCGGCTGTTGGTAGCCCTGCTGCGGGGACTGCTGGGCGGGCGCTTGCGACCCGCCACTCGTGCCGGAACCTCCGCCGCCGACCTTGTTGGTCGCCACGCCGAGGAGCCTCATGATCGTGCCAGCGACCATGGCGAGCGAGCCGAGCAGCATCAACCAGAAGCCCGCTCCCTTGCCGAGTCCATCGGGGCCTGCAGCGATGAAGCCGACGAGGATCAGAAAGGTCGTGACCGCCCACGTCGTCTTGACCTGGTCCCAGTTGAACGTGAGGAACTTGTCGGGCATCTTGACCCCCGCGAGCTCGAGCCCGATCACCGCCGCCAAAGCGAGACCGAGCAGCGCGGCGATGATGCCGGTGAGGCCCTTGTAGTCCGTGTCCCAGGCGTTGACCGTCTCGCCGCCCGCCTCGAAGAATGTGAGGAACGAGAAGATGAACACCACGAGCCCGCCGATGCCTGCAACGAGGTCGGCGACCGTGAGGCCGCCCTTGGTGCCTGCGCCGGAAGCGGGAGCGGATGCACCGCCGCCGTACTGGCCGTACGGGTTCTGCATGGGGTTGGACGGATCTGACATGGGTGTAATCGTACTGATGCGGGCCAGTGGGGTGATGCATCTACGCTGGCGCGCCGTGCCCACCGCCTTGCTCTCCGTCTACGACAAGACCGGCGTGACCGAGTTCGCCGCCGCGCTGGCCAACCTCGGGTGGGATCTGCTGTCGAGTGGCGGCACGGCGCGGGTGATCCGCGAGGCCGGCATCGACGTCACCGACGTGGCCGACCTCACCGGTGTCGCCCCGATCCTCGGCCACCGGGTCGTCACGCTGCACCCGAAGGTGCACGGCGGGATCCTCGCCGATCTCGACAACGAGTCGCACCGCGCCGACCTCGCCGAGTACGGCATCGAGCCGATCGCCCTCGTGGTCGTGAACGTCTACCCGTTCCAGGACGCGCCCGGGATCGAGCTGATCGACATCGGCGGTCCGGCCATGATCAGGGCTGCGGCGAAGAATCACGGCCAGGTCACGGTGCTCGTCGACCGCGACGACTACGACACCGTGCTCGCCGAGCTTCGAGCGAGCGGTGAGGTGCGTGCCGAGACACGCCGCCGCCTCGCCCGGCGCGCCTTCGAGCTGACCGCTGAGTACGACCGCGGGGTCGCCGAGTGGTTCGCCGGGGGCGAGGACGCCGGCGACGTCGAGCGGGCGGCCGTCTCTGCCGGTGCCGCCGTCGGCACCGAGTTGCCGTCGATGCTGCGACTCGACGCCGAGCTTGCGACGCCGTTGCGCTACGGCGAGAACCCTCACCAGCAGGGCGCCCGCTACCGCTTCGCCGGCGCCCAGAGCTGGTGGGACGACGCCACGCAGCTCGGCGGCAAGGAGCTCAGCTACCTCAACGTCTATGACACCGAAGCGGCGTGGCGTCTCGTCCACCGCTTCGACGAACCGGCTGCAGTCATCGTCAAGCACGCCAACCCCTGCGGTGTCGCCGTCGCCGACACCATCGCCGACGCATACCGCCTCGCCCACGAGTGCGATCCCGTCAGCGCGTTCGGTGGCATCGTGGCGCTCAACCGGCCCGTGCCCGTGGAGCTCGCCGAGGCCCTGGCACCAGTGTTCACCGAGGTCGTCGTTGCGCCGTCGTTCGACGACGACGCGCTCGCGGTGCTCGCCGAGAAGAAGAACCTTCGCCTTCTCGCCGCGTCGGAGCCTGGACTGCCGGCGCTCGACCTGCGATCGGTCGACGGTGGGCTGCTCGTGCAGCATCTCGATCGGGTCTCGCTCGACGTCGACGAATGGGACGTCGTCACGATGGCGCACCCCAGCGAGGCGCAGTGGGCGGATCTCCGCTTCGCCTGGACCGTGTGTGCTGCCGTGAGCAGCAACGCGATCGTGTTCGCCAACGACGGCCGAGCGATCGGCATCGGTGCCGGACAGCAGAACCGCGTCGACTCGGCCCGCATCGCCGCCCAGCGCGCCGGCGACCGCGCCACCGGAGGCGTGTGCGCCAGCGATGCGTTCTTCCCGTTCCGCGACGGGCTCGACGTCGCTGCCGCCGCAGGGATCGGCGCCGTTGTGCAACCGGGCGGCAGCGTGCGAGACGCCGACGTCATCGCCGCCGCCGACGAGCACGGCATCGCTATGGTGTTCACGGGCGAACGGCACTTCCGGCACTAACCTCGTGGGTTCGTGGCGCGCATCGGAGACCTCCTGCGAACAGGCCGAACGGTCTCGTTCGAGTTCTCGCCTCCGCGTGACGACAGCGCGCAGCTGTCGCTAGGGCGAACCATCGCCGAGCTCGAGCCGCTCCATCCGAGCTTCGTCTCTGTCACCTACGGCGCCGGCGGCAGCACGCGCGAGCGCACCCGCGACGTCGTCACCTGGGTCCGCCGCGAAACCGGCATCACGCCGATGGCGCACCTCACGTGCCAGGGCCACACCCGCGCCGAGGTCGCCCAGCTGCTCGACGAGTACCAGGAAGCCGGCATCGAGAACATCCTCGCCCTCGGCGGCGACCCGCCGAAGGATCCCGCCGACCAGCGACCGAGCGAGTACACGTACGCCACCGACCTGATCGACGATCTCGACACCCGCAATCACTTCTCCATCGGTGTCGCCGCCCATCCTGAGGTGCACCCGCGGTCGCCTGACCGCGAGACCGACCGCCTCCGCCTCGCCGCCAAGCTGCGACGAGCCGACTTCGCCATCACGCAGTTCTTCTTCGAGGCGCACCACTACGTCGAGATGGTCGACGAGCTGGCCGACCTCGGTGTCGACAAGCCGGTGCTGCCGGGCATCATGCCGGTGACCAATGGTCGCCAAGTGACGCGGATGGCCGAGCTCAGCGGCGCCGACGTCCCGTCGTTCGTCACCGACCGCATCGCCGGCCTCGACAACCCTGCCGATGTGCGTTCGGCCGGCGTGGAGATGGCCAGCGAGCTGTGCGCGGCGCTGCTCGCGGCCGGTGCTCCCGGGCTGCACTTCTACACGCTCAACCGTTCGACGGCGACGCGTGAGATCTACGCCAACCTCGGGTTGACGACGAGCTGACGCCAGCGATGCACCACGTGCCCACCGTGCCGATGCATCGCCCGCCGCCACCGGAGCGAGCGGGCCGCTCGACGCGTGGCAACAGCGGTCGCGCGGGCGGGGGCATCAGCCAGTTCTCGTACCTCGGCGGGCTCGACGGCCTGAGGGCGATCGCGGTGGTGGCCGTGATGGTGTACCACGCCAACCTGGGGGCGTGGCTGCCGGGTGGCTTCCTCGGCGTCGAGGTGTTCTTCGTCATCTCCGGCTACCTCATCACACTGCTGCTCGTCGCAGAGCACGAGCGCAACGATCGGATCAGGTTCGGTCAGTTCTGGCTGCGGCGGGCGAGGCGGCTGCTGCCGGCCCTGTTCGTGATGATGAGCCTGCTCGTCGTGTATACGGCGTTCTTCGAGCGCGACGCGCTCGGCAAGCTGCGCGGTGACGTCGTTGCCGGCGTGTTCTACGTGTCCAACTGGTTCCAGATCTGGACGGGCGCCGGGTATGCGGAGGCAAACGACTTCGCCCCGCTGCGGCATCTCTGGTCGCTCGCCGTCGAAGAGCAGTACTACCTCGT
>JACDGA010000496.1 GCA_013815505.1 Acidimicrobiia bacterium | reverse complement strand
CTCCCCATCGACGAACCCGTCGGCAACATGGTCATCGACATCGGCGGCGGCACGAGCGAGACCGCCGTCATCTCACTCGGCGGCATCGTCGCCCTCGAGGCGGTGCGCGTCGGTTCGTTCGACATCGACAACTCGATCCAGAATCACGTCCGGCGCGAGCACGGCATCGCCATCGGCGAACGCACGGCGGAGGAGATCAAGAAGCGCATCGGATCTGCCGATCCGACACCCGACGAGAGTCAGGCTGAGGTTCGCGGGCGGGACATGATGACCGGACTACCAAAGACGGTCCTGCTCACGCCAGAGGAGATTCGTTTCGCCATCGAAGACGTCGTGTCGTCCGTCGTCGCCTCGGTCGTGCGCTGCCTCGCCAAGGCGCCACCCGAGCTGTCCCAGGACTTCCTCGTGCGCGGCATGTACCTCGTCGGCGGCGGTGGGTTGCTGCGTGGGCTGGCGCAACGCATCGAGCGAGAGACACAGGTGCCGGTGAAGATGTCGACCGTCCCGTTGGAGGCCGTCGTCCTCGGCGCCGGCCACGTGATCGAGCACTACGAGCAACTGAGGGGCATGTTCATGGGCGCTCGTCGCTGATGCAGTTCCGGTCCGACGCCACCGAGGAGATGCAGCGCGGACTCGACGACATCAGAGCGTCGTTCGACGTGCCGGGGGAGTTTCCCGCCGAGGTCGTCACCGCCGCCGAGGCGGCTGCCGCCAGACCGCTCGGCGACGAGCACGTCGACCGCACGGCGTGGGAGTTCGTCACGCTCGATCCCGCAGCGTCGAAGGACCTCGACCAGGCGTTCCACATCGAGATGGACGGCGAGGTGGTCGTGCTGCACTACGCCATCGCCGACGTCGACTGGTTCGTGCAGCCTGGCGATGTCGTCGACGTCGAGGCATGGAAGCGCGGCGTCACGATCTATCTCCCCGATCGCCGGGCGCGGCTCTATCCCGAAGTGCTGTCGGAGGGCGCCGCCAGCCTGCTGCCCGACGAGGTGCGCCCGGCGTACGTGTTCACCGTGCGCATCGCCGCCGACGGCGGCGTCACGCTCGCCGGGTGCGAGCGGGCAGCGATCCGTAGCAGGGCGAAGCTGGCGTACGACGCCGTCACGCCGGAGCAGCTGCCGGACGGCTTCGACGAGCTGTCACGGCGCATCGTCGTCGCCGAGGACGCGCGCGGCGCACCACGCGTCGATCTTCCCGAGCAGGAGCTCGAGCGTGACGACGCCGGCGCCTGGTCGTTGACGTTCCGCCCCCGGCTCGACAGCGAGGATCGCAACGCCGGCATGTCGCTGGCGTGCAACCTCGCCGTCGCAGACGCCCTGTTCGAGGCGAAGACCGGACTGTTCCGCACGATGCCGGAGGTCGACGAATCCCACGTCGGACGTCTACGCCACGTGGCCCGCGCCGTCGGGCTCGACTGGCCCGACGGCACGTCGCTCGCCGGTTTCCAGCGTTCACTCGCCGACGACGACCCGAAGGCGGCCGCATTCTTGATGGCGATCCGCCGCGCCGGTGGCGGTGCCACGTACGAGCCGTTCCGTGAGGGCGAGCGCCCGTGGCACAGCGCAATGAAGGCGACGTACGTCCATGCCACCGCGCCGCTCCGGCGTCTCGCCGACCGCTACGTCATCGCCGCCGCGTACGCCGTGGCCAACGGCCAGCTCGTGCCCGAGTGGGCCGACACGGCGTTCGCCGCGCTGCCCGAGCGCATGGATGCCGCAGAGGAGCTCGCGTCGCGGGTCGAGCGCGCTGCCATCGACCTCGCAGAGGCCGTGTTGCTGTCGGGCCGCGAAGGCGAGCAGTTCGACGCCGTCGTGATCAGCGAGGACGACACGGCCGCCCAGATCCAGATCACCGAACCGGCGATCCTGGCACGTCTCACAGCGCACAAGGTCGACCCCGGTGACCAGATCACCGTGCGCGTCGGCGAGGTCGACGTCGCTGCACGCTCGGTCCACCTCGAACGCGTCGGCTGAACCGCTGCGGCGTCAGGACGCTCGTTCGACGAGCTGCGCGCCGTCCGCCTGGCTGACGACGTAGAGGTCGTCGCCGACCTGATCGATGCTGACCGGGGAGGCGACCGAGCCGAGCTCGACGATCTCGCCGTCACCCTCACCTTCGAAGTCGAGCGCCCACACCTCGCCCGAGCAGTAGTCGGCG
>JACDGA010000495.1 GCA_013815505.1 Acidimicrobiia bacterium | reverse complement strand
CCGTCGACGTGCATGTCGAGCACCCAGTAGCGAAGACTGTCCATGATCAGCTGCAGCACGTGCGGCTGACGCATGTTGAGGCTGTTGCCGGTGCCGGTGAAGTCGAGGTAGTGGCGCGGCGAGTGCTCGACGAGGCGGTAGTAGGAGGGGTTGTCGATGCCACGCATCGACAACGTCGGACCGAGGTGGCTCCCCTCGGCCGTGTGGTTGTAGACGACGTCGAGGATGACCTCGATGCCGGCGGCGTGCAGCGCCTTGACCATCGACTTGAACTCCTGAACCTGGCCGAGGGGTCCGTGCGACGTGTAGCCGTTGTGCGGCGCGAGGTAGGAGATCGAGTTGTAGCCCCAGTAATTGCGCAGGCCGCGCTCTCCAAGGTGGTGGTCGTGGATGAACTGGTGGACCGGCATCAGCTCGACGGCCGTCACGCCGAGCGAGTGCAGGTGCTCGATGATCGCCGGATGAGCCATCGCCGCGTACGTGCCGCGGATCAGCTCGGGAATTCCGGGATGGTGCTGCGTCATGCCGCGAACGTGCGCCTCGTAGATGACCGTGTCGTGCAGTTGCGTCTGCGGCGGGCGGTCGTTGCCCCAATCGAAGAACGGGTCATTGACGACGGCGAGCGGCACGTGGGCCGCGCTGTCGTCGGTGTTGGGCTGGTCGGGATCGTCGAACTCGTAGGCGAAGCAGGACGGGTCCCAGTCGACCTCACCGTCGATCGACTTCGCGTAGGGGTCGAGCAGCAGCTTCGACGGGTTGCACCACAGGCCGCGGTCGGGGTCCCAGGGTCCGTGGACGCGCCACCCGTAGTGCTGGCCCGAGCGAACCTCTGGCAGGTAGACGTGCCAGATGTAGCCGTCGACCTCAGTGGCCTCGATGCGCTGCTCGCTCGTGCGGTCGGCGCCATCGAGCAGGCACAGCTCGATGCCATCTGCGACGCTGGAGAAGAGCGAGAAGTTGGTGCCCGAGCCGTCGTAGCTGGCCCCCAACGGGTATGGCATCCCTGCCCAACGTCGTTCCTCGTACGGCTCGATCGATCTCGTCACCCGCCCATCATGGCCCCATCCCTCCCTTCTCACGATGTATCAGGGTTGACTTATATAAGCTGGTCCATATACTTGCTCTCGTGAACGCCTTCGACGTGCTCGGCGACCCGGTGCGGCGCCGGATCCTCGAACTGCTGGCCGACGGCGAGTCGACCGCGGGACGGCTCACCGATGTCGTGCGCGCCGAGTTCGGCATCACACAGCCCGCCGTGTCGCGGCACCTGCGCGTGCTGCGCGAAAGCGGATTCGCCGACGTGCGATCCGAGGGCAGGCGTCGGCTCTACGCCGTGAACGCCGAGCCCTTGCAGGAGGTCGACATGTGGCTGCAGCGCTATCGCCGCTTCTGGGAAGGGCGACTCGACGCACTCGAGACCGAGATCCGACGAGCTCGGCGACAGGACCGCGTCGCCCGCACACCGCCACACCCACCACCCCCATCGCCTGAGTCAGCGATAACACGGGCGGCGTCCCCGGAAACGCATGACACAGCACGTCTCTCCCGACTCTGAGTCACGAACAATGCCGGAACTCGGCGTTTGCGGTGACACAGAAAACTGGGGTCACGGCGAGGTGATGACGCCGGCGTCGTAGGCGGCGACGATGGCCGCCGCGCGATCTCGCGCGCCGAGCTTCGAGAAGATGCTCCCGATGTGACCCTTCACGGTCCGCTCGCTGAGGTGCAGCGCGTCGGCGATCTCCGGGTTCGACATGGCCTTCGCCACCAGCACGAGCACCTCGAGCTCCCTGTCGGAGAGCCGATCGAACGCAGCCGGGCGGCTGCGCCCGCCCGCCGTGCCCGGGCGGCGCAGGGCGGCGAGCACTCGTGGCATCACTCGCTGGTCGAGCCACGAGCCGCCACGGGCGACGGCGTGCACGGCATCGAGCAGCTCGTCCGCAGGCGCGTCCTTCAGGACGAACCCTGCGGCGCCCGCCTCGACGGCGCCCCACAGCACCTCGTCGTCATCGAACGTGGTGAGGATGAGCACGGGTGGCCCCTCGGCGGCACGGATCCTGCGGGTCGCCTCGAGCCCGTCCATCGCCGGCATCCGGACGTCCATCATCACGACGTCTGGCGAGTGCGCGGCCGTGACGTGCACGCCGAGCTCGCCGTTCGGCGCCTCGGCG
>JACDGA010000494.1 GCA_013815505.1 Acidimicrobiia bacterium | reverse complement strand
GGCGAGGCGGCACGCGCCGTGCAGCGCAACGAGGCCGAGGGCAAGGTCGGCGTGCTGTGCCTCGCCCCCGCCGAAGGCCAGGGCATCGACGACCCCGAGCGCCGCGCCGAGATCGGCGAAGACAAGATCACCACCTTCCGCCGCCTCTCCACCTGACCCCGACAATTGTCGGGCGGCGAATCGGTCGCAGGCGGGTGCAACGGATCGCGAGGGCGGTGGCATCAGGTGGGGTGTGGGAGAGCACAAGATGGCTGAAATGACGCCTCGCCTCGACGAAGACTCGTTCGACGAGTTCTACCGTCGGCGCTGGCGTGACGCCGCTCGCTGGGCGACAGCCCTGTGCGGTGACCGTGCGCTCGGCGAGGAGCTGGCCCAGGAGGCGTTTGTGCGCGTCGAGCCGAGGTTCGCCGCGCTCGACAACGCCGACGGCTACCTGCGCACCACGGTCGTCAACCTGACGAAGGCGTCGCACCGCTCGACCGCCCGGCGACGGTGGCGTGAGCGCACGACGGCGCAGCGAGACGTCCCGCCGGCGGGTGACGCCGATCGTGGTCTCGATCCCGACCTCTACGCCGCGCTCTCACGGCTCTCGCACGAACAACGAACTGTCCTCGTCCTGCGCTACTGGGCCGACTGGGACGAACCCACGATCGCCGACTCGCTCGGCTGCGAGCGCACCACCGTGCGCTCGCACGCCAAGCGCGGCCTCGACCGACTGCGTCTCGAACTGGAGGACCTGCGATGAGCGATCACGACACGCCGCTCCCCGACGATCATGACGGTGCCGGCGATCCGCTGATCGCCCGCCTCCGCATCGGGCTCGATGCCCTCGCCGACCGCGTCGACGACACGCCACCGGCGTTGTCAGACGTGAGCGCCGTGTCGGCGATGGCGCGTCCGGGTGCACGCCGCTGGATGCTCGGCGCAGCTGCAGCAGCTGTCGTGGCGACCGGTGTCGGCGCCGTACTCGTCAACCGTGGCGAGGACGATCCGCTGATGGACAGCACACCCACATCGGTGGACGCCAGCACCGTCATCGCCACAGCGCCGCCGGTGACCGGCGGCTCCGCACCTGTCAACGAGCCCCAGCTCTACCGCGCCGTCGCCACGGTGCTCGAGGACGACACCCACGGCCCGCAGCTCTGCCTTGGGGCGATCGCCGAGTCGTACCCGCCCCAATGTGGCGGCCTCGACATCACGAACTGGCGCTGGGATGACGTGGCGCACCAGCCAGAGCAGCCGAACGACCCGAACCTCGGCGAGATCACTGCGAAGTGGGGCGAGTACGTCGTCGTCGGAACGTACGACGCCGAGGCGCAGACGTTCACGCTCACCGAACCGGCACGCGCTGCGAAGCCGAGCGACTACGAACAGCAACCAGAACCCGATCTGTCGACGCCCTGCGACGAGCCGGAGCGTGGCTGGCCGCAGGCCACCGAGGCCGACGTGACGGCGGCCGCCGACAACATCGCTGAGGCGAACGAAGCCGGCGACGGCACGGCGATCACTGTCCCGCCCGCAACCGACGATGGCTGGATCGCCCGGTATGCCGGGCTCTGGCTGAGCCGTGACCCGCTCGTGCTGAACGTCGCCGTCGCCGCGCCGAGCGGAGAGGAGGCCGGGCCCGAGCGTGACCCCGTCGCGACGATTCGCGAGTTCTACGAGGGCCCGCTGTGCATCGTGCCGGCGATCTGGTCAATCGCCGAGTTGCGTCACATCCAAGAAGAGATCACTGCTGATGCCCAGTCGGAGTTCACGTCGGTCGGCGTCGACGTTCCGCTCAACAAGGTGGTCGTCGAACTGCCGGCGCCCAACGCGGAGCTCGAGCGCGACCTCGCCGAACGCTACGGCGACGCCGTACGGATCAACGTGACCGGGCTGGTGCCGATCGAGCCGGCTGTCGTACCCGACACGACCGTTCCGACGAGCACGGGTGCGACAGAACCCGGAGCGTCGGGTTCGACCGAGTACCGGACGATCGGGTTCGTGCTCGAGGACGACAATCACGGACCGCAGCTGTGCTTCGGGTCCGACGATTCCTACCCGCCGCAATGCGAGGGGATCGACATCACCAACTGGAACTGGGACGACCTGAAGTACGAAGGCGGCAACGACGCAGCGGAACCGACGACGGCGCGTTGGGGCGACTACGTCGTCGTCGGCACGTATGAGCGCGAGG
>JACDGA010000493.1 GCA_013815505.1 Acidimicrobiia bacterium | reverse complement strand
ACGAGGTCGCGTCGTGTCAGCGGCCGCTGCCCACCGGTCGCAGGGAACACCACGTCGTCGAGACCTGAAAGCGGGACAGCGCATTCACCGACCTGCCACCGTGCCCGTCCGGAGAGGTCGTCGAGCGCGGCGAGCTCGTCGGCGGTGGGTGCCGCCCAGCTCGCCGACGACGACCACGTCTGAGCAGGTGCGGCCAGCACCTCGTCGTTCGTGCGGCCGGACTTCACCGATCGAGGGTGATCCTCGGGGTTCCACCCGCCGTGAGCTGCGTCGTCGTCCTTCTTGATGAGCAACCAGTCGCGCTCGGTGCGTCCACGCTGCACGAGCACGAACCGACCGGCGAGCTTCTCGCCGTCGAGATTGAAGTGGAGGTCGCCGCGCTCGACCGCACCGACGGGGTCGGTGTCGTCGTCGGACTCCCACGTTCCCCAGTCCCAGACGATGACGTCTCCACCGCCGTACTCGCCCTCGGGGATGATCCCCTCGAAGTCGAAGTAGTCGAGCGGGTGGTCCTCGACGTGCACTGCGAGCCGCTTCACGGCTGGATCGAGCGTCGGCCCCTTCGGCACGGCCCAGCTGAGCAGCACCCCTGCCGATTCGAGGCGCAGGTCGTAGTGCAGGTGGCTCGCCCGGTGACGCTGGACGACGAACCGGTGACCGACGGGCAGGTTGCTCGCTGCCCCCGACGGTTCGCCGGTCGTGTCGAAGTCGCGCTTCGCCTTGTAGTCGGCGAGTCGATCCGTGCCGCCCATGTCGGCGTCGTCTCAGCTCGGCGCGTTCATGGCGTCACCGGGTGGTGCGGCCCGTCCAGGGAGGATCGGCCCTCGTCCCATCGCGACAGGAGCCGGTCGGCGACACAGCGCTCGACGAGCGCGGCGGCGCCGATGCCGAAGGCGACGTCACGGGCGAGTGCTGGCTCGTCGGCGACGACGGCGCGCAGCATGTCGGCGCTGATCCGCTCGTGTTCGCCGTCGGCGAGGACATGCACCTCGTGGAAGCGGCGTGCCTCGGGCGGCACCTCGAGGCGCTCGAGTCCGGCGACGTAGCGGCGCATCGCCGACACCGAGGTCATCTCGAAGTAGGCGAGGTGGCCGAGAAGGGCGGCGCGGTGGCGGCGATGCAGGCCCAGCATGCTGACGAGGTTGCTGATCGCCAGGCTCGAACCGGGAATGACGTCGAGGTAGGCGTGCGGTGTCGGGTCGAGTCCGAGGAGCGCCATCGTGGTCGCATACAGCTCGGCGTGTGGGACGTGGGTCTCGTCGTCGGCGCCGTACTCGCCCATCTGGATCTCGACGAGATGCCGCTTGGCTGCGCCGCGCAGCCGAGGGATTGCCCAGGTGTGCGGGTCTGCCTCTTTCAACTGGTACGGCGAGCGGTGGACGATCAGCTCGCGCACGTGATCGATCGTCGCCCGGTCTCGCACGTGGTCGGCAACCGAGCGGCCGCCGATGGCATCGCCGATCGCGGTCACGAGGTCGGCGGGATCGCAGGCGTCGGGCACGAGCGGGATGTCCGCCCGCAAACCCGCCTCGAAGCGACGCTCCAGCCAGGCGCGGACGCCGAGCAGCGTCGTGTCCCACTCCAGATCGGCGGCGGCGTCCGGCCAGCCGAGGTAGTGCAGCTCGTAGCAGAGGTGGAGCGCGAGTTGCAGGTCGTCGTCGGCGAGGACATCGGCGCTCGCCGCCGGCGCAGCTGCCAGGTACGACGGGGCGTCTGCGTCACTGCCGAGCAGGCGATCGAGCACCCACGACGACATCGGCCCGCGCCGACGGACGGTGGCTAGGCGCGATCCGAACAGCTCGGCGGCGATGGTGCCGGTCGACGCGCTCAGCGGTCGTCGTCCTCGATGTGCATCGCCTGCTCCTCCGCAGCCAGCCCGGCGGCCGGTTCCTCTTCCTCAGCGAACTCTTGCGCCTCATGGTCGACGGTGGAGGCGTCGGGTTCGACGAGCTGGCCGGCGAGGTCGTCCTCGTCCTCGGCTTCGCCGTCGAACTGTTCGGCGGCCGGGTCGAGCTGCGCGGCGGGGTCGGGCACCTCACGCATCGTGCGCTCGGCGAACGACTCGCCGGCGTCTTCTTCCACCGGGGTGACACCCACGTTGTTGACCCCGAGGGGGCGATCGGGAGGGAAGTCGGGCAGTCCCTCGCCGACATCGTCGCCCGTGGGATCGGCGTCGTCGTCGAT
>JACDGA010000492.1 GCA_013815505.1 Acidimicrobiia bacterium | reverse complement strand
CCGTGCTTGCACACGGGCACCCCGACGGCTGCAGTGATCAGGGCCGCCATGGTGGAGACGTTGATCGAGTGCGACCGGTCGCCCCCGGTGCCGACGATGTCAACAGCGCCGGCGCGTTCGGACTCGTCGAGCGGGACGAGGTCGGCGAACGCCAGCACGGCGTCGAGCAGGCCCGAGATCTCGTCGGCCGTCTCGCCCTTGGCCCGCAGGGCGACGACGAAGCCGATGAGCTGCGCCGGCGTCGCCTCGCCGCGCAGGATCGTGCGCATCGCCTCGCTCGCCTCGTGAGCGGTGAGATCGCGCCGCGACAGCAGTGCGCTGATCAGCGATGGCCAGCCGCCGTAGGCCTCGAGACCTGGGGCGTCGGCGATGCCGTCGTCACGTGTGCTCACCGGCTGGAATCTACGAGGTGCGGCCGGAGAGCGGCGGTCCGGCACTCCCCCGGTGCTCAGGTGGGCGTCATGCAGAACGTCGCCGCTGGCGGACGAGCCGCCGCCGTTCACGTTCGGTGGCGCCTCCCCAGACACCCACCTTCTCACGGTGCGCGAGCGCGTACTCGAGGCACGCGGTGCGCACGTCGCACTCCGCGCACACCGACTTGGCGTCCTGCGCCTCGTCGTCCTCGTCGGGATAGAAGATCGAAGCCTCGAGGCCACGGCAGGCGCCGAGCATCCGCCATTCGATGTGCTGTCGCGCCAACGTTCCCCCCTGGATATCGGCGGCTGATGTGATGCCCGGGCACACTAGAGCGCGCACCCGCCGCCGTGCCAGTGCAGTCGTTATGGTCGGCGTCGGTAAGCGGCCGCGATCACCTGCAGCGGGTGCAGCGCCTCGCCGCCCGAGCGCTCGGCGATCACACCTGCGGCGGCGTGACAACTCGACACGACCACGCAGCACTCGTCGCCGGAGCCCGAGTCCCTTGGCAGCGCCGCAGCAAGGCGATCGGCCTGGCGCAGCGAGGGCCGCTCGTTGCCCGTGCGCGCACCCCATCCCGCGCCCATCCCCGAGCACACGGCGACGGTGGTGACCCGTGCACCGGTCAGCCGCACGAGGTCTCGGGCGCTCGTGGCGGGCGAGTCGATGCGGGCGTGACATGGCCGGTGGACGACGACCTGGTCCGGCACGTCGCCGCGGAAGTCGGTGTCGAGGCGGGCGTCGACCGACGTGTGCAGCGCCATCAGGTAGTCACACGCATCGGAGGTGTGCTCGGCAACCAGGACGGCCTCGGGCGACGGGGCGTGAACCGGGTAGTCGTGCTGGACGACGTAGGCGCAGGTGGGCTGAGACACGACGATGTCTCGTCCTGCGCGCACCTCGGCCGCGAGGGCGGTCACGTTCGCTGCCGCCGTGGCGCGGAACCGGCGGAGATCGCCGCGGTCGAGCAGATGCGCGCCACAGCAGCCCGACTCGCTGAGCGAGCACTCGATGCCGTTTCGCTCGTAGACGGTGACGAGGTCGCGTCCGATCTCGGGGGCGTGGTACTCGATGTCGCACGACGCCAGCACGGACGCCCGGCGGCGAGGAGCTGAGAGTCGGACCGGTGCCCTGGCGCGGAACCACGTGGAGAAGCGCGACGTGGCGACCGGGGCGAGCACTCGCTGTGACGATGTGCCCGTAACCGTGCGCAGCAGCGTGCGGGCAAGCGAGCCGGGCGCCGACGTGACGAGTGGGTTGACGAGCGATGGCGCGGCTCGGGCCATGGGCCCGAGCGAACCGAGGGGACCCAGCGTCGCCCCAGCCCAGCGATGGTGTCCGCCACGGCTGGCCGCCGTCATCGCCGTCGCGCGCTGCATCAGGCGCGGGACGTCGAGGTCGTCGACGTCATCGGGTTGCTGACCGCCGGCGTGGTACGGGCAGGACGTGACACAGAGCTTGCAGCCAAAGCACTCCCCCACGACTGCGTCCTGTTCGGCAGGTGTCAGGTCACCGGCGCCCGCGCGGACGTCCAGCAGGTCGAACAACGTCGGGAACGCGCCGCAGCGATCCGTGCAGCGACGGCACCCGGAGCACAGGTCGAAGGCTCGCGTGAGCTCGGCGCGCACGTCGGCCTCGTCGAGGTACCGCCCGTCCGCCGGGTCGTAGATCGTGGTCATCGCCGCATCCGACGCTAATAGGCTGCGTCACCTGATGCATGACGTCACACCCTTCGAACGCGACGCCATGCTCACCTCGTTGCGCAACGGCGGCG
>JACDGA010000491.1 GCA_013815505.1 Acidimicrobiia bacterium | reverse complement strand
CTCCGTGTTCACGCTGCCCAGGCGTTGGCGCAGATCCGCTGGTGCGGTGTCGATCACGGCGTGGAGCTGGTTGGCGGCCTGCGTGCGGGCCTTGACGGCGCTCCGTCGGGCCACCCGCAGCATCCGCATCGCTTCGACGGTGCCGGTCTGTGCCTTCGGGGTTCCGGTCGCTTCTCCCGACAGCACAGCGCGGGCGGCGCCGATCGCGTCGGCCGGATCGGACTTGCCGTGACGACGACGGTGCTGCCGATTCGGGCGGGTCACCTCGATCACCGCCACCCCGGCAGCGGTGAGGAACCGGGCCAGGCCGGCACCCCACGATCCGGTGCCTTCGACCCCGACGGCGACGACCTCACCGAACGAACGCAGCCATCGCGACAGCTGCCGGTAGCCGGCCAGGGTGGCCGGGAACGCTTCGGTGCCGAGCACCCGGCCGACCTCATCGAGCGCCGTCGCGAGGTGGGCGTCCTTGTGGGTGTCGACGCCGCCCGTGACACGGCATCGGGTCTCTGTCATCGTGGTCATGGCCATCCCTTCGTCTCGGTGTGGATGGCACGCACAGCCGGTCACGGACAGGCCAGTGACGGGGCTCCTGCACGAGCTTCTATCAGGTCACGTTCGACCGACTGGTTGTGCCGGTGGCGTTCCACTCGACGGGCCGACTGATCGGCTCGAAGACATCGACGAGTCAGGCGATAGCAGGGTCAGACCCGACGAGTGGAGCGCCACCACCCATTCTCACTGGCGGTAGGTGACGTCGACCGACGCGATTACCGGACGTCGTTCTCGGACGCGCCACCCGCACGGTTGACGCTGTTTCCGCTGGCAAGTGCGCGATCCGAGCAGGCAGTCTTTACAGATGGCGGTTGGGCGAGGTCGAAGCGAGTGGCAGCGTCGATACGACCAGTCGGTGGCGCGCGAGCGGGAAGAGCGAGAGCGGGACGACGTCACCGGAACTGAAGCTGCCGCCATCGAGGCGAGTGGATGCCTGCCGGGCTGGGCGTCGTGACCGCCGCTGTGACTGGCGCCGTCATGTTGATTCGTCGTCGACGCTTGCCACGCTCGTAGCCGGAGTCGCGATGCGTTCACCGTCAGCTACCTGCCTTGACAGGTCGCGGCCAACCAAGCGGTGTCCGGCCTCTCGGTGCTCTGGAACCGGCGGTTCAGGACGCGTGTCGCCGAGCTGTTCGGCGTCGTTTGCGGATACGTCGCGGCCTCATCGGGGGTTGAGGAGACAGAACTCGTTGCCGTCGGGATCGGCCATGACCACCCAATCGACAGTGCCTTGGCGGATGTCGATGTGGGTCGCCCCAAGGGAGACCAGACGGTCCACCTCCGCACGCTGATCACCGTGGTCGGTCGGAGCGATGTCGAGATGCAGCCGGTTCTTGCCGATCTTCGGGGCGACCGGCGGACCGCCCCACGTGATGAGTGGACCGCTGCCGTCCGGCGCCCGGATCGCTGTCTCTTCGTCCTGATCCCAGACCAACGGCCAGCCGAGCGCCGCGCTCCAGAAGTACCCGACCTCCTGCGTCCCGTCACACGTGATCGATCCCAGCCGTCCGCAGCCAGCGAGGAAGTTGTTCTCCGGCTCGATGATGCAGAACTCGTTGCCTTCGGGGTCGGCGAGCACGACATGACCCTCGTCCGGGCTCTGACCGATGTCGATGTGCCGAGCGCCGAGGGCGAGCGATCTCGCCACCGTCTGCTGCTGGTCCTCCAGAGACGTGCTCGTCAGATCGAAGTGCATCCGGTTCTGGCTGGCCTTCTCATCCTGGCTCACACGAAATCGGATCCGGAACCCGGTGTCATCGCTCGGCAGCAGAGCGACGCCGTCGTCGCGGCGGTCGTCGGTCGGCTCCCAGCCCAAGACGCCGGCCCAAACCCCGCAAGTCGGAGCGGGTCGTTCGCATCGAAGCAGAGCGCGAACAGGTCACATGTCATGGCACCTCCGATCCGCCCGGCTGACGGCCCCAGACAGGGCCCGTCTCCTGCCATCGAAACAACAACGCTAGGACGCTCCCGAACTGTGACGCAACGCGATGGAGGCGGAGGCGACGCTAACGGTGCAGCGTCCGCGTGCGGCGGCACGCGTTGCCTGGGTCGAGGGCAAGGGCGACCACCGCAAGTGGTTCTGTCCGAGCGGCCAGCACCAGATCGTCGTCCCGAGGCAGCGGGTCGTGTCGCCCGGAG
>JACDGA010000490.1 GCA_013815505.1 Acidimicrobiia bacterium | reverse complement strand
TGGGCCGAAGCGCTGCAGCTCGGTGACGAAGTAGCCGTTGTTGAGGATGTTGCGGTGCGAGAGCGTGGCGCCCTTCGGGTAGCCGGTCGTGCCGGACGTGTACTGGATGTTGATCGAGTCGTCAGGACCGAGGGTGCGGCGCCGGGCGGCGAGCTGGTCGTTGTCGACGTGGGCGGCGCCGGCGACGACCTCGTCCCAGTCGTCCTCCCAGAAGAACACGGCGCGCTCGAGGCTGGGGCAGTCGGGCTGCACCTGCTCGACCATGTCGATGTAGTCCGACGTCTTGAACGACGGCGCGGCGAAGAGCACCTTGGCGCCCGACTGGTTGAGCGCATAGGCAAGCTCGTGGGTGCGGTACGACGGGTTGAGGTTGACGAGGATGACGCCGATCTCGGCCGTGGCGTACTGCACGAGCGTCCACTCGGCGTAGTTCGGGCTCCACAGCCCGACGCGGTCGCCACGTTCGAGCCCGAGGCCGATCAGCCCGCGGGCGAGGGCGCTGACGCGATCGGCGAACTCGGCGTACGTCCAGCGCACGCCCTGGTGGCGGGCGACGAGCGCCTCGTTGTCGCCGAACTCGGCGACCGTGCGGGCGAGGTTGGCACCGATCGTCTCGTCGAGCAGCGCGACGTCGGTGGGACCACGATCCTGTGCCAGCGCGCCGTCGCTCATCAGCTCCAGATCCTTCCACGTTCGGGTCGCGATCGGCTCCCCGACCGGGGGGCGCGGCGTCGATACCATGCGACTCATGGACAACATCCAGCGTGTCGGCGTCGTCGGGGTCGGATTGATGGGTTCGGGCATCGCAGAGGTGTGCGCTCGCAACGGACTCGACGTGATCGCCTGCGAGGCCGATGCGGCGGCCGCCGAGCGTGGTCAGGCGCGCGTGATGAAGTCGCTCGAGCGGGGGGTGCGATCAGGGAAGATGGCCGAATCCGAGCGTGACGACGCCGTCGCCCGGCTCACGTTCAGCACCGACGTCGAGGATCTCGCCGACCGTCAGCTCGTCGTCGAGGCCGTGCTCGAGGACGAGGCGGCGAAGCTCGACGTGTTCCGCCAGCTCGATCACATCGTCGAGTCCGGCGATGCGATCCTCGCCAGCAACACGAGCTCGATCCCGATCATGAAGCTCGGCATCGTCACGCAGCGCCCCACCCAGGTTGTCGGCATCCACTTCTTCAACCCCGTTCCCGTGCTGCGCCTCGTCGAGCTCGTCACGAGCCTGCTCACGTCTCCCGACACCACGCAGCGGGCGAGCACGTTCGCCGAGGGTCTCGGTAAGCGCGTGATCCGCAGCCAGGACCGGGCGGGTTTCGTCGTGAACGCCCTGCTCATCCCCTACATCCTCTCGGCGATCCGGATGATGGAATCGGGCTTCGCCACGGCCGAGGACATCGACACGGGCATGGTCGAGGGCTGCAACCATCCGATGGGGCCGCTGCGCCTCGCCGATCTCATCGGACTCGACACGACGCAGGCGGTCGCTGAGAGCCTCTACGAGGAGTTCAAGGAGCCGCTCTACGCGCCGCCGCCGATGCTCTCTCGCATGGTGGAGGCCGGGCTGCTCGGCCGCAAGTCGTCGCGCGGCTTCTACGACTACCAGGGGTGACGGGCTCCCGGCGTCCCCTACACGCCGGCGGCGATCTCGCGATCGATCCATCGCGCAGCCCGACATCGGCGACGGTCCGTCCGCCGAGTTGGGTCCGCTCGACCGGGTCGTGCACGACGAGGAGCAGGCGTTGGTGCGCGCCGCCTTCGACCGCCTCGCCGACGAGGACCGTGAACTGTTGGAACTGCGAGTCGTGTTCGGGCTCGACGCACAGAACGTGGGGGAGATGCTCGGAAAGCAGGCCGGAGCGGTGCGCACCGCACAGTCGCGCGCGCTCGGCCGGTTGCGATCGAACCTGCAGGAGGTCGGAGGATGAATGAAGAAGAGGAACTCTTGGCGAAGCTCGGTGACGCCATCGGACCGGTAGAGGCGGATCCACCTGCCGAGCGGATCTCCGCCGTGCGTGCGGCGGCGGATGCTGCGCGCACCCGCTCGCTCGGCGCCGTGCCGCTTGCCGACCGCCCCGCCGACCGTGTCGTCGATCCTCGCCCGATCTCGCGTCCACGACGCCAGTTTCTGACCGGCATCGCTGCCGCTGCCGCCGGACTCGCCGGTGGCGCCGCACTCTGGGAGGCGAGCGACGACGATCC
>JACDGA010000489.1 GCA_013815505.1 Acidimicrobiia bacterium | reverse complement strand
CACATCACCGCCGGACTGGAGCAGCCGGGCAACCGTGGTGGGCGCCAGCGCGGGGAGGTCGCAGGCGGCGACGAGCACAGCAGCGCCGGATGCGGCGGCGAGCGCGCTGAGCACCCCACCGAGTGGGCCAGACCCGGGCGTGAGGTCGGCCACGACGGGACGGCCGAGACCGGCGAGGTCGTCCACCTCACCGCCGACGAGGAACACCGGGTCGCACCCGCCGTCGTGCAGCGCTCGTGCGACGCGCTCTGCGAGCGGCACGCCGCGCTCGGGCACGAGCGCCTTCGTCGAACCCATCCTGCGGCTTGCGCCGCCGGTCAGGACGGCGCCGGCGACGGTGCCCACGGGCCCGCCGGATCAAGCTGGGCGAGGAACATCGCGCAGCGATCGGCTTCGTCGTCCTCCCCGATCGAGGCGGCGCAGCGGGCGAGGCCGTGCAGCGAGCGCAGGAACCCACGGTTCGACTCGTGCTCCCAACGCACGTACCCGCTGCCGCGCCAGCCCGAGGCGCGCAGCGCGTCGAGGCCACGGTGGTAGCCGACGCGGTAGCAGGCGTAGGACTCGATCACGTCGCGACCGAGGTCGCCGAGCGCCGCCCACCCCTCGAGCAGGCGCGGCAGTTCGGCCACGACGTCGGCGACGTGCTGGCGTCGCGTGGACTCGTCGGACACTGCGAGCGCGGCGGTGAGCCGCTCGAGCACGTCGTCGGGCGGCGGGGCGAGCACTGTTTCGGGGATCCCCTGGCTGAACTGGACGGAATGATCGCTCATTGGTGCATCATGGCCGCGTGGACGGTCGACCGGGACGACGGGCGATTCACCAATGACCGCTCCGCTGCTGCGCAGCGGCGCACCGTAACGATGGTTCGCTCGCGGGCTCGCTCATTGGTACATCATGGCCAGGCGTCAGTCGAACAGTGCAGCGCAGCGATGTGGTGGGCGACGTCGTCGGGGTGGGTGTTGGGTCCGAAGTGGCCTGCACCGGCCACTTCGGAATAGCTCGCGCCGGCGATCTCGTCGGCCAGGACGCGACTGGCAGCGAGGTGGTGGGGCCGACCGTGCTCGCCGGCGAGCGCGACGACCGGCACGGAGATGCGGTCGGCGTCCCACGGCGCCGACGAGGCGAGCGCCGTCAGCTCGGCGACGAGCGCAGGTCCCTCGTCGCGGCGCTGCTGCCTCGTGCGCGGCGGCAACCGCTCCCAACGCTCGTCGCCGATGAGCCTGCGCATGAATGCCTCTGCGAGGTCGGCTGGGTCGCCGCTGCCGTCGACGACGGCGCGTGACGCCTGGCCCGGCCACCAGTCTCGCCAGCTCAACGGCGACTCGTAGACGACGACGGCCTCGATCTGTTCGCCGAGGCGCTGCGCAGCAGCGAGCGCGACGTTGCCGCCGAAGCTGTGCCCGAACAGCAGCGCTCGTCTGCCCGAGAGCAATGCCTCGACGTCGTCGACCTGCGACGCGACGTCGAACGGTCCGGGGTGCGGGACCGAGCGCCCGTACCCGCGACGATCGAACCGCAGCACGCGGAAGCGGTCGTCGAGCCGTCGTGACAACTTCGCCAGCCCCGTCGCGCGATCCATCGAGCCGTGGACGAGCACGACGAGCGGTGCGTCGTCCGGCCCGTGCTCCTCGTGCCAGATCACCGGTCGCGCCGTCTCGCCGACCCCACGCTGGCGGCTCACGTGATCCTGATGACGCGCAGCACGTCAGCCGACCAGTCAGCCGGTCCCCCGGGCGCGCCGGCGAGCACCACCACGAGGTCGCCGACGGTCACCATGTCGTTCGAGACGCGCTCGACGGCGAACCACACCATCTCGTCGGTCGTCGCTGTCGTCTCCACCTGGATCGGCACGATCCCCCAGCTCAGCTGCAGCGCGCGCACGACGGAACCGTCGGGCGACAGGGCAACGAGCGGTGTTGCGGGCCGGAACCTCGCCATCGCCCTGGCGGTCCGCCCGGTGCGCGTACAGCACAGGATCGCAGCCGCCTCGATGTCGTAGGCCGCCTGCCACGCAGCGTGTGTCATCGCAGCCGCCGTGCGATCGGGGACCGAGAGATGCCGCACACGTTCGAGACCGGCGAGCCGCTCGGCCCATTGGTGGTAGGAGGCGTCGGCCTCTGCACGAGCGGCGATGCCCGACATCGTGCGCACGACGAGCGCAGGATCGTGGCCGATGGCCGTCTCGCCCGACAGCATCAGCGCGTCGGT
>JACDGA010000111.1 GCA_013815505.1 Acidimicrobiia bacterium | reverse complement strand
CTGCCCTCCCGCCGGGCGCCTGCCTGATCGTCTTCCCACTGCGCCGCGATCACGGCGAGGAAGCAGTGCGGGTCGGCGTAGTCGCTGTCCGCCGCGATCGACTGCCGCAGCCGTTCCCTGCCGCGGGCCAGGCCCTCGGCGCGGAGTTGCCCCTCCGTCTCGTTCGCTGCGAGCGCCGTCAGCCAGCCGACGTACGCAAGCGCCTCCGGGTGGTTCGGCTCGACGGCGAGCACCGAGCCGTACTGGTCGGCGGCACGCCGCAGGTCGCCGGCGCCGAGCGCCGTACGGGCATCGACGAGGATCGCCGGCACCTCGTCGGCTCCCGTGATGCCACCGGTCGCGACCTGACCGGGGAGTCGTTGCCCCGACGAGCGGGCGACGAGCAAACCGGCACCCACGGCGGCGACGAGCACGACGGCGGCGATGAGCGCGAGCGACCGCAGCGACCGTCGCGGGAGCCCGCGATTCGATACCTTCTGGTCGTCGATCGCTCGCAGCACGTCGGCGGCGCGCACGGTGTAGTCGTCGCGCAGCGTCTCGTAGTCGTCATCGTCGACGTCGCCAGCCTCACGCTCGAGGTCGAGATCACGCAGCGAGCGCAGCAGGAACCGGCGCTGCTCCTCCAGCTCGGCGAGCGTGTCGGGGTCGACGCTCACGGATCGTCCATCGCCGCGGCGACGAGGTCGCGGTCGCTCTCGGTGGGCGCTGCGCGCGGCTGTGCACTCCATCGACGGAACGTCAGCGCGAGCGCCGCGAGCGCCACCACGAGCGCGCCCGCCGGGACTGCCCACACGACGGCATCGATGCCGGTCGCGCGCGGCACGAGCAGCAGCTGCCCCCCGAATCGCGACTCGATGTAGGAGATGATCTGGTCGTCGGACTGCCTGCCGGCTGTGACGCGCTCGTCGATTGCCGCCCGGATCGCCTCGGATGCGTTGTTGCGAGACTCGAACACGCTCTCGCCGTCGCACACGGGACAGGCGATGCGCCTCGCGACGTCGTCAGCGCGGTCCTGCGACGACTCTGCGCCGCGATCGCGCACGATGCCGACGGTGAGCAGCGCGACCACGACGGCACCGAGCAGCGCCCATCCGATCAGCCGGCCGCGGCCGGCTGCGCGCCGGGTGCGTTCCATCAGCCGGCCAACCGGAAACGATCGAGCTCACGCCGGAGGAAGTCGGCGGTGACCGTGGAGATGATGCGCTCGCGTACGACACCGTCGGGGTCGATGATCCACGTCTCTGGCACCTTGGCCACGCCGAACGCGACGGCGATCGATCCGTCGTCGTCGTACACGACGGGCCAGTCGCCACCGCGCTCTTCGAAGAACGCCTCGACGGATTCGCGGTCGTCGTCGTAAACGATCGTGTAGAAGTCGGCGCCGTCCTGACGTTTCGACTCGGCATCGACGAACTCGACGAGCGCAGGGTGCTCGATCTTGCACGGCACGCACGACGACTGGAAGAAGTTGACGACGACCCAGCTGCCCTTGCGCTGCGAGAGATCGAACGACGTGCCGTCGCCCAACTCGCCCTTCGCCGCCGGCGCCGGCTGATCGAGCAGCGGCGTGTCAGCCGTCTCGTCGCTCGAGGCGTCAGCACCGAGCAGCACGACGAACAGACCGGCCAGCACGACGGCGAGCACGATCGCGACGAATGGAGCGACCCTGCGCCCGTCAGACACCGGTCAGCTCCTCCGCTGGCACGTCGTCGGAGTCCGTCCCGACACGGGAGGTGTCCGGACGTTCCCCTGCGGCGCGTTCCGCTGCGACGCGTTCCTCGCTTCGTCCGACGGGCACCGGCGCCGACGCCGGATCGGTGGGGCGACGCCGCCGTGACGACGGGAACGCAGCGAGCAGCGTCCCGAACGCGACGATCCCACCGCCGATCCAGAGCCACAGGATGAGCGGTTTGACGAACACGCGGATCACGGCATCGCGATCACCCCCGCGGACGCCCGAGCCCGGCTCGAGCGTGAGGTAGACGTCCTTCGTGACGCCGGTGCGCACGCTCGGCGTGCCGATGTCCTGGCCGAACTGGAGGTACTTCGTGGACGCCGGGCGGTAGACCCGGTCGCCGTCGAGGAGCACCTCCGCCTTCACGACGCGTGCTCGCTCGTCCTGGGTCTCGACGATGCGCTCGAGCTCGAACGTGTGGCCGAGTGCCGACGCCGGTGTCCCGACGTCGAGGGTCAGCGTGGCCGAGCGCGTGTAGCTGTTGGAGGCGGCGAGGGCGACGGCGATGATGATGATGCCGAGGTGCACGATCATCCCGCCGTTCGTCCTACCGACGAGGCCGCGCCATCCCTGACGGCGAGTCGCCAGCACGAGCTGGCGGCCTGCAGCACCAGCTGCGAACCCGCCGAGTCCGAACGCCAGCAGCGGCGCCCAGCCAGATGCACCCACGGCGACGGCGACGGCGAGGGCGCCGACGCCGCACCATGCGGGCCAGTAGAGGCGCTGACCGAGCACCTCACCCGACGCCTTGCGCCACGGCAGCGCGGGCGCGACGGCCATGAGGAACAGCAGCACGAGTCCGATCGGCATCGAGAGGCGATCGAAGTAGGGGGCGCCGACGATGGTCTGGCGATCCTGCAGCGCCTCGACGATCAGCGGGAACACCGTGCCGAGCAGCACGACGAACGCGAACAGGGCGAACATCACGTTGTTGGCGAGGAACGCTCCCTCCCGCGACACCGGTGAGTCGATGAGTCCCGGTGCTCGCAGGCGGTCACCGCGCCAGGCGATCAGGCCCAACGACACGACGACGATGACCCCGAAGAACGCCAGCAGGTAGCCCCCGACCGACCCCGCAGCGAACGCGTGCACACTGCTCAGCACGCCGGAGCGGGTGAGGAACGTGCCGAGGATCGTCAGCGCGAACGTGGCGATGAGCAGGCTCAGGTTCCAGACGCGCAGCATGCCCCTGCGCTCCTGCACCATCACGGAATGGATGTACGCCGTGCCGGTGAGCCACGGCAGCAGGCTGGCGTTCTCGACGGGGTCCCACGCCCATACGCCGCTCCAGCCGAGCACCTCGTAGCTCCACCAACCGCCGAGCAGGATCCCCAGCGTCAAGAAGGCCCACGACAGCAACGCCCAGCGGCGTGTCTCGGCCAACCAGCCCTCGCCGACCCTTCCCGTGACGAGCGCCGCGATGGCGAATGCGAACGGCACCGTGATGCCCACATAGCCGAGATACAGGATCGGCGGGTGGAACAGCACGAGGATGTGGTTCTGCAACAGCGGGTTGGGCCCGCGTCCGAAGTCCCGGCCCGGCACCCCTGCCGCGAACGGATCGGCGGGACCGAACGACAGAAGCGCGAAGAACGCGGTGACGACGAGCAACACGATCATCGCCCAGGCGACGAGCGGGTCGCCCGCCCTCGCGCGGTAGCGCCATGCCACGGCGCCGACGAGCAGGGCGAGCACGATCAACCAGAGCAGGATCGAGCCTTCGAGCGCCGACCACATCGCGGCGATGTTGTAGATCCGCGGCGTCGAGTCGGAGCCGACCTGCTGCACGTAGGCGAGCTCGAAGTCGCGGGTGATGAGGGCGCGCTGCATCATCGCCACGGCGACGACGGCGCCGAGCAACGCGAGCAGCGCGTACCAGCGCGACTGGCTCGACATCCGGGCGTCGCCCTTACGGATGGCGTAGGCGGTCGAGAGCGCGCCCGACACCGTGGCGGCGAGGACGAGCAGGAGACCGGCGCGGCCGATCGTGCCGTTCAGGCTTGCGGCGAGCACCTTCGCGCCCCCGAGCGCTCGACGGCATCGTCGAGGCGCTCCTCGTTCTCGTCGACGTACTCGGACGAGTGCTTGACCTCGACCCGGGTGCCCTGCAGTACACCGCGCTCGATCGAGCCGTGGACGACGACCGGGATGCACTCGTCGAAGATGCCGCCGGGCACGCCGTTGTAGCGAACGGGCAGCTCCTCCTCGTTGAACGCCATCGTGAAGGCCGTGACACCACGCTCGGTGCTCACCGACCCAGCCTCGACGGTGCCCTGAACGCGCAGCGAGCGACCCTCGTCGCAGCCGGAGCGGACACCGATCTCGTCGACGTTGCAGTAGTAGTCGACCGCCGACGTGAGGAACCTCGTCACGAGGACACCACCTGCGACGACGATGAGCGCGAGCGCGAGCAGCGGAATCCAGCGACGTCGCGACGATGGTGCCCCGGCGACCTCGTCGGACGTGCGCGGTGTCAGGTCCATGGCGTCAAGTCCATGGTGTCACGTCCACGGCTTGTCGGCGTCGGGCACGCGCCGCGCGAGCCGCCGCGCCCGGGAGATCATCGTTGCCGCATACGCGGCGATGCCGCCGAACACGACGACGTACGAGCCGATCACGAACCCTGCGTCCTCCATCAGCGTCCACCACCCTGCAGCGCGGCCTCGGCGCGACGTTCGACGAGTGCGGCGTCGAGACCGTGAGCTTCGAGCGCGTCCTCGAGGACGAGCGCCCGCTGGCGATGGATCACGAGCCAGACGTACAGCAACGTGAACGCGATAAGGCCGACGAAGAGGCTGAACAGCATCAACCCGTCGAGATCAGGATCGCCCTCGATGCGCGCCACCGTGGCGTCTTGGTGGAGGCTGCGCCACAGCCGCACGCTGAAGTGCACGAGCGGGATCTCGAGCACGCCGAGCATGGCGAGCACCGCGCTGCGCTTCGCCCGCTGATGCTGCGTGCCGCCGAGGCGGCGCACGGCGAGGTAGCCGAGGAACGTCACGAAGAGGAACGCCGTCGACGTCAGCCGCGCATCCCACGTCCAGAAGACGCCCCAGCTGAGCCGGCCCCAGAGCATCCCGGTGACGAGCGTGACGCCCATGAACAGCACGCCGATCTCGGCGCTCGCGCCGGCGAGCCGGTCCCACGTCAGCGAGTGCGACGAGCGCAGCAGGTACAGCGCCGATGCGACGGCCGTGACGCCGAAGGCGAGGTATGCGACCCACGCCGAGGGGACGTGGACGTACATGATGCGCACGGACTCACGCTGGTCGCGGTCGGCCGGCGAGAACAGCAGCCCGAACGCACACAACCAGGCGACGCCGAGCGCAGCGAGCGTGCCGAACACCTGTGTCGCCCGCGTGCCGGTGTCGTGCGTGGGGGTGATTCCTCCGGCGGGAGCGTTGGCCACGATGTGTCCTTTCCGCACTAGTCGTCGATGAGTGGTCCGAACGCCAATGTTCCCCCGGCGGCGAACGCGGCGCCAAACACGGTGAGCAGGCCGATCCATGGCCAACCCTCCGACACGGCGGCTCCCGTCGTACCGAGGCCGGACTCGACGGCGCGTGTCGCACCGATGAGAACCGGGGCCACCACAGGGAACACGAGCAGCGGAAGCAGAGTTTCGCGACCCTGGATTCCTGCGGTGAGACCGCCGTAGAGCGTACCGACGAGTGCGAGACCTGCGGTGCTCACGATCCACGTCGCGGCGAGCAGGGCGACGCCCGAGACCCGCAACGTCGGGGCGAACAGGACGATCGCGGCGGCGAACAGGACGATCTCGAGTACGGCGAGCTGCACGGCGAGCGCCATCGCCTTGCCCCAGAAGATGACCGTCGGGTCGACGCCCGCGACGCGCAGGCTGTCGAGGGCACCGTCGGCCGCCTCGACGGCGAACGTCCGCTGCACCATCACGAGCAGGCTGAACAACGTCGCCATCCAGATGAGGCCGGGTGCCACGCGTTGCGCGATGCCGTCGTCGTCGACGGCGAACCCGAACAGCACGAGCACGAGCACGGAGAACGGGATCACCTGGTTGAGCAACACCCGTCCGCGCAGCTCGACGCGCAGGTCCTTGGCGGCGATGGCTCGCGTTCGGTGCAAGCGGATCCAGCGGCTTGGTTCAGCCATCGTGCAGCTCCACGATCTGGCCGCCACGCACCTCGACGTGGCGGGTGGCGAGCGCCATCGTGCGCTCAAGCTCGTGGCTGGCGACGAGCACGGTGGCGCCGGATGCCGCAGCCGCCCGGATGATCTCGTCGAGCTGGTCGCGAGCAGCCGCATCGAGCGCGGCATGCGGCTCGTCGAGGAGCCAGAGCTCGGCGCGGCGCACCACGAGACACGCCAACGCCGTCCGGCGCCGCTGACCCGCCGAGCAGCGCGCGATCGGTGCGTCCGCCAACCGCCCACGCAGACCCATGCGATCGAGCGCGCCGTCGACCTCGCTCGCGTCGGCGTC
>JACDGA010000488.1 GCA_013815505.1 Acidimicrobiia bacterium | reverse complement strand
GCCGGACCCGGCATAGCGACAGCGACGCAGCCCGATCCGCTCCTTCAGGGCGCGGAACACGAGCACGTTTCCGATGCCGCCGATGACACGGCTGCCGAGCGTGTGGTTGCCGCCGTTGGCGACCTTCTTGCGCCCGACGTACCCGGCGAGCCGCAGGCCGGTGTTGAGGAAGCGCTTCTTCACGAACGTCGCGTCGTTCGCCCGGATCTGCACGGTGGCGTGCAGCTTCTCCCAGATGCGCGGCACCGCGAAGAACAGCGTCGGTTGCACCTCGCGCAGGCTGGAGGTCACCGTGTCGATGGACTCTGCGAAGTTGAGCACGCAGCCACATGCGGCGAGGTGCCAGCCCGAGAAGATGCGCTCGGCGACGTGGCACAGCGGCAGGTACGTGACGATCTGGTCGTTGCGGTCCGGCGCCTTGGCACCGGGGAGGCGGTCGGGGAGTCCGACGATCTTCTCCATCGCGAAGGCGGCGTTGGCGTTCGACAACATCGCGCCCTTCGGCGGACCCGTGGTGCCCGAGGTGTACACGAGCGTCATCACGTCCGTGGCCTCTGCCTCCGACATCCGCCGCTCGACGTCACCCTCGTGCGCGGCGCGGTGTTCGCGGCCGAGGGCGATGAAATCGTCCCACCGCATCAGCCGCTCGTCGTCGTAACGGCGCACACCGCGTTCTTCGACGTAGATGATCTTGCGCACCGACGCGGCTGATGCCGGCGAGCTCTCGAGCACCTTGTCGACCTGCTCCTGATCCTCGGCGACGTGGACGACCGGCGTGCAGTCGCCGAGGAGGTACTCCACCTCGGCGGTCGGGTTGGTGGGGTAGAGGCCGACAGTCACGGCGCGCACGGCGACTGCGGCGAAGTCCATGACGATCCACTCTGGTCGATCCTCGGAGTGCACCGACACCCTGTCGCCGACATCGACGCCGAGGGCGAGCAGGCCATGAGCGGCGTCGAGGATCAGCTCCCACGTGTCCGCCCACTGGTACTCCTGCCAGATCCCGAACTCCTTCTCGCGCATTGCGATGTCGGTGGGATGGTCGATCGATCGCTGCCGAGCCAGCGAGGCGATCGTCACGAACCCACTGTCCACATGCGCAGCACCTGGCGCCAAGGTCGCCGCAGTCATTTCCCCCTCGATTCGCCGATCATCCCGTTGTGGCGCCCGAAGACCGGCCTCGTCGCAGACATCCGCGCGCCAGGTCAGCGGGACTGTACCACTGGCCTCGTTCGCCCCGGAAACATCGTTGAGTGCGACAACTGCTCGTGCCACACGGCACCGTCGCCGTCGTGAGCGTGCCTAGCATCACGAGATGTGAGGAGCACGCGACGATGAACGCCGAGGGGGTTGGCGACGGCCTCGGCGAGCTCGTCGTGGACGCTGTGTCGGTGGACGGCTACGAGCGGGTGATCCGCGGCGAGGACGCTCGCACCGGGCTCGTCGCCTACATCGCCGTGCACTCGACCGCCCTCGGTCCCGCGCTCGGCGGTGCTCGGTTCTACCCGTTCGCCGACGAGGACGCGGCGCTGACCGACGTGCTGCGTCTGGCGAAGGGGATGACGTACAAGTCGGCGGTCGCCGGCAACGACCTCGGTGGTGGGAAGTCGGTCGCGATCGTGGAGCCCGACGCAAAGACGCCGGAGCTGTTGCGGTCGTTCGGTCGCCTCGTCGACTCGCTCGCCGGCGGATACATCACTGCGGCCGACGTCGGCACGAACAGCGACGACCTTGTCGTCGTCCGCGAGGTCACGCCGTACGTCGGCGGTCTTCCTCGCTCGCTCGGCGGGAGCGGCGACCCGAGCCCGATGACTGCGGTCGGGGTCCACCAGGCGATGCGGGCAGCTGCGGCGCACCGCCTCGGCTCGGACGATCTCGCGGGGCTCTCGTTCGTCGTGGTCGGCGTCGGCAAGGTGGGGCACACGCTCGTCGAGCTGCTGGTTGCCGACGGCGGCGATGTCACGGTTGCCGACGTCGACGAGGCGGCAGTCAGCGCACTCGTCAGCGCGTACGGCGTGTCGGCGGTGTCACCGGCTGAGGCGCACGCACAGCGATGCGATGTCTTTGCGCCGTGCGCGTTGGGTGCCGCGCTGTCGTCCGAGACGATCCCGCAGCTCGGGTGCCAGATCGTCGTTGGTGCGGCCAACAACCAGCTGGCGACGCCCGAGTGCGCCCGCCTGCTTGCCGAGCGCGGGATCCTGTACGTCCCTGATTAC
>JACDGA010000487.1 GCA_013815505.1 Acidimicrobiia bacterium | reverse complement strand
TCGGCTACATCAATGCCCGGCGTGCTCGCCGAAACGAGTGCAGGCCCACGGTGCAGCGAGGCCGCAGGGCCAGCCCCGCCACGATGCGGGCGCACGATGAATGTACTACGTGGTACAGCGGGGCTGCAATGGACGCCTCGGTCGAGACGTCCGTAGGGTGCCTGTGTGGTGTCGCCATCGAGCCCGGCACCGGGCACGGCGCGTGGGCGCGAGACCAAGGCCCACATTGTCGCTGTGGCCGCACGGCTCATGCACAGGCAGGGCGTCGGCGCTACGAGCGTCGACCAGATCCTCCTCGAATCCGGCACCGGGAAAAGCCAGCTCTACCACTACTTCTCGACCAAATCGGACCTCGTGGAGGCCGTCTTGCGCCACCAACTAGAGCAGGTGTTGGCGGATCAACGTCGTTTCGACATCGCTACCTGGGACGGGATCGAGCGTTGGTTCGACTCCATGCTGCGGGCCCAGGAAGAGCGCGGCTTTCGGGGCGGTTGCCCGCTGGGTTCGCTGGTCGCCGAGGTCGTCGACCGTGACGACCGACTGCGTACGATCGCCGCAGAGGCCTTCTCGGCGTGGGAGGACAGGCTGGCCACCGGACTGGCGGCGCTGATGGAGCAGGGTGAGCTGCGACACCACGCCGACCCGGGGCGCCTGGCCGAGGAGACGATGGCGACCGTCCAGGGCGGCTACCTGCTGTCGACGACGAAGCGCACGGCCCGGCCCATGCGACAGGCTCTCGACGCGGCCTTCGAGCGTCTTACGTCCTTCGCCTCGTGATCCGCAGCCTCCATGTCACCGAAGTTTGAATACAGCGTCAGGAGCTCGACTGAGGTCGCTCAGAACGTCTCGACGTTGAGTGCCTCGAACACCTCGGGCTCACCTGAGACCTGCATCCCCGCCGCTTCGAGGTGCGGTCGTAGCTTCTGGCCGAAGGCTTCGAGCTGCTCGCGTGACTCCCAGATCTCGCTCACGTGGATGTCCTGATCGTCGCCGAAACACACGTGAAGAAGACAACCCTCCGCGGGCCACGCTTGACGAGAGGGGTAAGTTGTGAAAGTGCGATCGGATAATTCACTTCTGGGTGGCGTCACGTCTCGGCGTCGGCCGCGCCGGCTCGCCACTGCGCTGACCACGTCACTCGTCGCCGGCGCGCTGGCGATCGCTGCGCCGACGCCGGCAACGGTCGCGGCCGCAGGGGTGACCACCGAGAACGGATGCGTCACGAGCGTGCCCGACCCCGGCACCACCGCACCCGTCCAGATCTGTTACACGTTGTTCAAGCCCTTCGGCGCCCGCCCGTCGAGCCCCGTCCCGCTGGTGTTCCACAGCCACGGATGGGCAGGCAGCCGCACGACCGACCCCGCTGCGTTCGCCGACTTCCTGAACGCCGGGTTCGGCGTGCTCAGCTTCGACCAGCGCGGGTTCGGCGAGAGTGGCGGCAAGGCGCACATCATGAACCCCGACGTCGAGGGCAAGGATGTTCAACTCCTCGTCGACTTCGTCACCCCACGCCGCTGGATCGCGAAGGAGGCACCCGGTGACCCCGTGCTCGGCGCCATCGGTGGCTCGTACGGCGGCGGCTACCAGTTCGTCGGCGCGTTCAGCGAGCTGCGCGACCGGGGCGCGACGCGCTTCGACGTCCTCGCTCCCGAGATCACCTGGTTCGACATCAACGAGAGCCTTGCCCCGAGGGGCGTCGCCCGCACACTGTGGGCATCGCTCTTGTACGCGGCCGGTACCCAGTCCGACGCCAACACGACGGTCGTGTCGGAGTCGCTCCTCGAGTCCGTCGCCACGAGCGACTGGCCGCCGGCGCTGCGCCGCTTCCTCAATCGCAACGGACCGGTCTGGCACGTCGCCCAGGGCCGCAAGCTGGACATCCCCGTGCTGCTCGGCCAGGGCGCAAACGACAACCTCTTCCCGCTCGACCAGGGGCTGAAGAACTTCCAGCGGTCGCTCACGCCCCGGGCCAGGGCACGCAGCATCCTCGTCGGCTACGAGGGCGGCCACACGCTGCCGAGCGTGCTCCCCGCCGGCGCGCCCGAAGCAGCCGAGCTGTTCACCAACATCGCCAACGGCGGTCTCACCGGCAATGACCCCTGCTCTCGCAAGCTCGGCGGCAGCACGTTCCGGGCGCTGTCGCTGCGGTTCTTCCAAGAGCAGCTGCAGGGCGAGGCGACAGGCCTGCGTGGGCGTGGCAAGTACCACCTCGCCACCGTCGGCGGCCG
>JACDGA010000486.1 GCA_013815505.1 Acidimicrobiia bacterium | reverse complement strand
CACGGTGCGCATCGTGTCGGCGCGTCACCGCGTCGACAAGGTGCGTGAGTTCGTCGTCGACGAGACCGTCGGCCTCCTGCCTTCCTAGCCGCGTCGGTCGGCCCGCAGCGCAAAGTCGGCGCCGCCGTGCGTCGACGCTCGTCGCTACTCGGGCTGGAGTCCGATCTGATGTCGTCGGCCTGTTGCCGCGTCAGTGGCTCGGGATCCTTCGCATTGACCGCGCGTACCCGCTCGGCCACGATGTCGCGCAGCGCCTGCACCGCATCGTTGTTCGTGTCGTTCACGTCGTCTCCTGTCCTGTGGGGCGGTAGGTGAACGCTCGCTGAAGGCGTTCATCGACCTCGCAACCTCGGCGACGTGATGCGCGGCGCGCTCCACCACGTCGAGTTGTGGGTTCCCGACCTCACTCGGGCCGTCGAGAACCCCGGATGGCTGCTGACCACGCTCGGCTACACGCCCTACCAGGCCTGGACGGGCGGCCGCAGCTGGCGGCTCGGCGACACGTACATCGTCGTCGAACAGTCGCCGAACCTCAGCGCCGACGACCACGACCGGTGCCGGCCCGGGCTCAACCACCTCGCCTTCCACGTCGGGACAACGCACGAGCTCGACGAGGTTGTAACGAACGCTGCCCACCACGGGTGGACGCTCCTCTTCTCCGACCGCCATCCGTATGCCGGAGGCCCTGACCACCACCCCGGCTACCTCGAGAACGGTGACGGCTTCGAGGTCGAGCTCGTCGACACGGATGTCTGAGTCGAATTCGGGACGCGAAGTCCCTGCTCAGAGCATGTGTCACACCCCCGAGCTTGGATCGTGATCATGGATGTGAGGGAACTCGATCCGGTGGCGGCGACGGCTCGTTCGGCGTTGGACGTGCTGGCGACGACGGATGTCGGGTCGTGTGATCGGGGAGCGTTGGATGTGGTGCTCGCCGAGTGGCGGGCGGTGCGGAGCTTCACCGATGTGTTCGAGGTGCGGATCGCGCGTCGTGCCCGTGAGCTCGCCGGCGAGGGTCGCTCGGAACGACCAGAGGGGATCTTGCGTGACGGCGGGCGGCGTTCGACGCGAGATGCGAAGGCGGCGGCGGATCGTGAGGCGGTGTGCGACGAGATGCCGATCTTCGAGGCCGCCCTCTCCGACGGGGATGTGTCGACAGGACATCTCGATGCGGTCGCCACGGCAACCAAAGGTCTCGACGACGATCAGCGGACAGCGTTCGGGGACGCCGCACCCGATCTCGCTGCGAACGCCGCGGAGGAGTCGGTAGAGGATTTCGCTCGTCGTTGCCGCGAGTTGGCGCGCAGAGTACAAGCCGACCAAGGGGTCGCCGAGTTCGAGGCGCAACGCAAGTCGTGCCGGATGCGGCGCCGGCTGGATCGCGACACCGGCATGTACCACTTCCACCTCGAAGTCGACCCCGTCACCGGGTCAACGGTGTCCACGGCGTACCTCGCGCATCTCGCGTCGGTGCGTGCTCGGCACCGTGACGACGACATGACCCACGAGCGTCTTGCGGCGATGGCGATGGTCGAACTGATCACCGGTGCCCGCGCCGTGGATCGGCGTGTCCCGGACATCACCGTGCTCATCGACCTCGACACCTACTTGCACGGACTCAACGAACACTCGATCTGTGAAACCGAGGAAGGGGTGCCGATTCCGCCGTCGACGGTGCGCCGGTTGTGCTGCGACGCCGACATCGGGCGCGCGATCTTGAACGCCAAGGGTGAACTGTTGGATCTCGGACGGTCGCAGCGCACCGCGAATCGTGCGCAACGCCGAGCGTTGAAAGCCATGTACCGCACCTGTGGGCACCCGGATTGTCAGGTGCTGTTCGGGGACTGCCAGATTCATCACGTCATCTGGTGGGAACGATTCGGGCTCACCGACCTCGACAACCTCATCCCGCTCTGCAGTCGCCACCATCACATGGTGCACGAAGGCGGTTGGACCCTGACCCTCAACCCCGACCGCACCATCACCTTGCACCGACCCGATGGCACCTTGTCGTTCCAGGGTTCCACCGTCGACCGCGCCTCCACCGGCGTCTCGGCGGCGAGACGACGAACGAGACGGCGACGAACCGCCGCCTGATGCGGGCTCCCGGAACCTCCACCTAGACAGCAGATCGATCGCGGACTGTATGAGCACGCCCCGCGCCGCGGTCACCCGCGCTGGACGAGGCCCGAGACGCGCCGCAGAATCGCTCGCGGCGTGACGCCGCTGCCG
>JACDGA010000110.1:2305-6246 GCA_013815505.1 Acidimicrobiia bacterium | reverse complement strand
GCTGGGTGTTCGGCATGGGCCTCGTCGGGCTGTCCGACGAGGTGTGGAAGATGAGTCAGACCTGGATCGTGCTGGCGCTGATCACCTGGGTCGTGACGGTGCTCGTCAATTGGTTCCTCGTGCGACCCGCGCTCGCCGGTGAGGGCCCCGACGTCAAACAGAAGTTGGCGATGGGCACCGGCATCACCCATCTGATGCTGGTGGTCACGCTCTGGCTGATGGTGTTCAAGCCGTTTCTCGACCGCGGCTGAGGCACTCCCCAACCGCAAGCGACCTGGTTCGTCACCGATCGAGGTTGATCGGCTCCTCGTCGGCCTCGCTGAAGCCACCGGCGGCGGCGGCGCCGACGGCGCCGTCGGCATCATCGACTGCGGGATCGTCGTCGACGGTCTCGTCGGACGGCTTGAGTCCGGACAACGTGAGCACCTTGTCGCTGATGTCGACCATGATCTCGGGGTTGTCGGTGAGGAACGTCTTGGCGTTCTCGCGGCCCTGTCCGAGCTGTTCGCCGTCGTACGTGAACCAGGCACCGGACTTGCGAATGATGTTGAGATCGACGGCCATGTCGAGCAGGGAGCCCTCGCGGCTGATGCCCTTGCCGTACATGATGTCGAACTCGGCCTGGCGGAACGGTGGTGAGACCTTGTTCTTGACGACCTTGACCCTTGTGCGGTTGCCGACGAGCTCGGCGCCGTCCTTCAACGACTCGATGCGGCGGATGTCGAGCCGCACCGACGAGTAGAACTTCAGCGCCCGCCCACCAGGGGTGGTCTCCGGACTTCCGAACATCACGCCGATTTTTTCGCGCAGCTGGTTGATGAAGATGGCGATGGTCTTCGTGCGGTTGAGGTTGGCGGTCAGCTTGCGCAGCGCCTGGCTCATCAGGCGGGCCTGCAGGCCGACGTGGGTGTCGCCCATCTCGCCCTCGATCTCGGCACGGGGCGTGAGTGCCGCCACCGAGTCGATGACGACCACGTCGAGCGCGCCGGAGCGCACCAGCATGTCGGTGATCTCGAGTGCCTGCTCGCCCGTGTCGGGCTGGGAGATGAGCAGCTGGTCGATGTCGACGCCGATGGCCTTGGCGTACACGGGATCCATCGCGTGCTCGGCATCGATGTAGGCGCAGTGCCCGCCGTTGCGTTGCGCCTCGGCGACGATGTGCATCGCCAACGTGGACTTGCCGGACGACTCGGGGCCGTAGATCTCGGTGACGCGCCCCCGAGGGAGCCCGCCGACCCCGAGCGCGAGGTCGAGGGACAGCGCGCCGGTTGGCACGACGGCGATGTCCATGTTGGTGCGTTCGCCCATCCGCATGATGGAGCCCTTGCCGAATTGCTTGTCGATCTGCGCCAGCGCAATTTCGAGCGCCTTGTCACGGTCGGAGGTCATCTCACTGACTCGCTTTCACTGTGGTGTGTCGTGGTGTGTCGTCGTGTGTGTCGTGTGGGGAAGATGTGCCAGGACCCTACGGAGGGGGTGTGACAGCGCTGCTGGTTGGCTCGAACCGTCCGCTCGAATGACAACACTGTAACACCCGAACGACTGTTCGAGTCAAGCATTTCTGTTCGAAGAAGGTCCAGCTCACGGCACCGACGGCGGCGTGCCGTCGCCCGACTGCGGCGGACGCATGACGAGATCGAGCGCCTGCCACACGGTGTAGGTCACGGGATAGAGCACGACCGGCAGCACGATCGCCGCCGCACCGAGACCGATCGTCAGCCACAGGTACGGCACGTCGGGCCATGTGGCAACGATGCCGACGCCGAGTCCCGTCACGAGCAGCCCGAGCACGAGCGCCGCACTGATCGACGCCGCGCCGAGTTCGAAGCCGACGTCACCTCGGCGCCACCGCAGCCCACACGCCTGGCAGCGATCGGCCTTGGCGAACCAGCCGGTGAAGAACGCTCTGGCGCCACCGCACCACGGGCAGCGGCGCCGTATCCCTCGCCACAACATGCGACCGAACGCCGGCCGCGTCACGGCGGCTCCGCCGGACCCCCCGGGCGCGCTCATCGGTGGTTCACGCAGGGCGACGGGGCGGCACGGCGCGAGGAACCGTGCCGGCAGTGGGGCAGAATCGTCCGAATGCGTCGCAGCATGGCATCCCTGTTCTTCATCGCTGCGGCGCTCGCGTTGAGCATCTCGGCCGCCGCGTGGTGGTTGGAGCACACGGTGTTCGACCCCGAACGTAGCGAGGAGATCGCCGACGCCGTGCTCCAGGACGATCAGATCCGTCGTCAGATCGCCACGGTCATCGCCGACCACACTGCACGCCGGCTCGACCTCCCCGCGCGAGAAGTGCGGGCGACGGTCGAACGGGTCGCCCTCACGCCCGGTGGCGGCGCCGTGCTGTCCGCCATCGTCGCCCAAGGCCACGCCCGCGTGATCGGCCTGCGCGAGCAGCCGGTGCGGATCGGACCGCGTCTGCTCGTCGAGGCGACGCGCGACGAGCGGGTCGCGCTGCTTCCCGCCGTCACGCTGCCAATCGAGAAGATCATGCCGATCTCGATCATCCGCGAGAGCACGGACTGGTTGATACCGATCGCCGCCATCGCTGGCGCCGTGCTGATGCTGATCGGCCTCGTCGTGCACCCCGTGCGCGCCGACGCGCTGTTCGGCCTCGGTTCGCTGTTCGTCTTCGTCGGGCTGATGCTCGTGCTCGTCGCCTACGTCGTGCCCGTCGCGATCGTCCCGGCGCTCGACGACAGCACCTGGACGGCGGCCATACCGATCATCGCCAAGGAAAACGCCAACACCGTGTTCCTCGGCGCCGGGGGGCTCGTGCTCGGCGGCCTCGCCGTCATCATCGGCTCGGCAGCCATCGGCCGCCGCCGCACCTGGCGCACCCCCGTCACGACGTCGCGCTACGACCAGCGCCACTGGAGCTGAACCTTTACCGCGCCGTGCTCGTTCTGTCATGCCGATCGTGCCGATACGGCAACGATCGGCATGACAGAACGGGATTGATTGCCGATTTTCGAGACCGGCGACTCCACATACGGTCATGGACGCGTCTGCGCTGTACCGCATGATGGCCAGTCAGCACGGCGCGGCTTCTAGTCGCCAGGCGCGCAAGGTCGGCGTCACCGCCGCTCACGAGCGGGCGTTGATCCGCAACGGCGTGCTACGTCGACCCGTCGACGGCGTGCTCGCGCTCGCAGGTGCCACGCCGACGTTCAGGCATCGATGCATGGCCGCTGCGCTCGCTCCAGGAGTGGTCGCGGTGTCGCACGGCGCGGCGGCGCGAGTGCACAGGCTGGACGGGTTCGATCGGTACGAGCAGATCGACGTCATTGGCACACGTGAGCAGGAACCTTCGACCGACGCCGGCATCGTCGTCCACCGCACGAGGGGGCCCGTTCGGGATCACGTCGTCACGGTCGAATCGATTCCGGTGCTCGATGTGCCGCTGACGTTGGCGCTACTGGCTCCGCATGCCGGCATCGGCCGCACGGCGAAGGCGCTCGACTCGGCACTGCGCGGTGGCCACGACGCAAGACGACTGCGTCGAGTGGCAGCCGCCTGGCGACGCCGAGGGCGGTCGGGACCTCCGGCGCTGCTGATGCTGCTCGGCGAGCGTGTCGACAAGACACTGCCGCGAAGCTGGTTCCAGCGCATCGCCAAGCGATTGTTCGACGTCTCCCGTATTCGCCTCGTTGACGAGTACGAGGTCCGTGACGAGCGGGGCGTCGTGCTCGCGGTGCTCGATCTTGCCGATCCCGTCCGGCGCGTGGGCGTCGAGTGCCAGAGCTGGCGTTGGCACGCCACGCCGTCAGCGCAGCATCGAGACGCTCGCCGACGAGGCATGGTGCGCCAGCTCGGGTGGGAGATTGTCGACGTCTGGTGGAGCGATCTTCGCCACCCGGAGCGCGTCCTTGCCGAGCTGCGCTACCTCCTCGACTCCCGGACCCCAGCTGCCTGACGCCCGACCTGTCATGCCG
>JACDGA010000110.1:0-2295 GCA_013815505.1 Acidimicrobiia bacterium | reverse complement strand
CATGACAGAACGAAGCGTCAGGCGGTGAGCTCGGCGACGAAGTCGGCGAAGACGTCGACGTAACGCATCGCGTCGGCTTCGTCGTGCATGACCGAGATCAGCCACTGCTCGTCGAGGCCGGGCGGGAGCAGGATCCCGCGGTTGATGCCGTGGATCCACTGCGCGAAGGCAAGCGGCTCGCTCGTGCCGAGGTAGTCGCGGTAGTTGCGCACTCGCTCGGTCGACCACGTGATGCAGCCCTTCGCACCGAACTGGACGGTGTGTGCAGGCAGCCCTGCGGCTTCGATCACCTTGCCGCACGCCTCGACGAGCGCCGTGTTGCGGCCGATCGCAGCGTCGATGTTGTCCTTCGAGCACGCCTCGGCGAGCGTCGCCTTCGCCGCTGCCATCACGAGCGGGTTGCCGTTGTACGTGCCGAGGTGGAGCACCCTGTTCTGACCGATGAGGTCCATGTACTCCTGTTTGCCGCCGAAGGCGCCGACCGGGAACCCGCCACCGATCGACTTCGCAAGCGCAATGAGATCGGGCCGAACCCCGAAGTACGCCGACGCGCCGCCGTAGCCGGCCGTCATGCCCGTCTTGACCTCGTCGAAGATGAGCAGCGTGCCGTAGCGCTCGGTGATGTCACGGACCGCCTCGAGGTAGCCGTCGTCGGGCATGCAGATGCCGATGTTCTCCATCACCGGCTCGACGATGAACGCCGCCACCTCCCGCTCGGTGAGTGCCCGCTCGAGCGCGTCGGGGTCGTTGAACGGGACGACGACGGTGTCCTCGACCACGCCGGAGGCGATGCCTTCCGTGCCCGGAACGGACTGCGGCTGATCGGAGGCGCCGGCCTCGGCGAGCGACGGCTTCATCGAGATCATCACCTCGTCGTGATGACCGTGGTAGCCGCCCTCGACCTTGACGATGCGGTCGCGTCCCGTGGCGCCACGAGCGACGCGGATGGCGTCCATCGTCGCCTCCGTGCCCGAGTTGGTGAACCGCCACAGCGGCTGGCCGAACTGCTCGGCGAGGAGCTCGGCGACCTCGGCGTTGGACACGCACGGCGTGACGAACAACGTGCCGTGGTCGAGCTGCGCCTGCACGGCTTCGCGGACGGCGGGGTGCATGTGGCCGGCGAAGAGCGCGCCGAAGCCCATGTCGTAGTCGACGTACTCGTTGCCGTCGACGTCGACCATCCGCGACCCCGACGCCGACTGCACCACGATGGGGTGCGGGTCGTACGCCTGGAAGCTGGACGGCACGCCGAGCGGCAGCACCTTTCGAGCCCGTTCGGTCGCCGCCTGCGACTTCACGGTGCGCTCGCGGTAGTGAGCGACCTCCCGTTCGGCGATCTCGTTGGCCCTGCGCGTCAACTCGTCCACGGCAGCGGTCTGGTCTCCGCTCATCTCTCATCTCCTCTCTGCTGGCGGGCTCGTCGTCCGCTGCACTTTCTCCTCGCGCCGCCTGCAACTCGTCGCTGGCGCTTCCCTCGTCGCGCATGCCGAACGATGTCCGACGCTACCTGCTCCAACTGGAGGCGGTGGATCGCATTATCCCGCGTTCTGCCGCCTCCAAAGCGGACGACGAGCCCGCTACTAGAGACGATACGTGGGGACTTGGATGTGGCTCGGCTCGCCGGCGACGGCGAGGATGCCGCGCCCGGCACGCGAGTCCGAGGTCCACTCCTGGGGGATGCGGCGCAGCCCGATGGCGCCGCCGTCGAGCCCGCCCGTCGGGTTGAGCAGCATCCCGGCCGTCATCGGGGGAAGCGAGCGCATCACCCCGGCACGGCCCGTGAGGAAGTCGGGTGAGCTGGCAACGACCATCAGCATCCGGTCGCGATGCCCCAGCGCGGCCTCGATGCCGTCGGCTTTCTCGACGCGCTGCAGGTCGTCGATGAGCACGAGTACCCGACCGGACGTCGACTCCATCACGTCGCCGAGCTCGTCGGGGTCGCAGCGGTTGGCGAGCACCGGCTCCGATGTCGTCGACAGCGGCGAGCGCCGCGAGGTGGTGGCGTTGACGACCGTCCAACCCTGCTCGGATGCGAGCACCCCCATCACTGCCATCGCGGTGCTCCGGCCGCTCTTCGGTGGCCCGACCACGGCGAACACCGGGCCGTCGTCGGCGGCGTCGATCCACGCCCAGTCACCGGTGTCGGTATCGAGCGAGGTGGGCAGCGGTGCGAGGAACTGCGGCGGCGGTGTGCGCTCGCTGCGCATCGCCTGCTCCCACGGCATCGGCCAGACGATGTCGGCGAAACGGTGCGGCGGACGCACGGTCGGCTTCGGCAGCTTCTCGGCGAGCAGG
>JACDGA010000485.1 GCA_013815505.1 Acidimicrobiia bacterium | reverse complement strand
ACGTGCCGAAGATCAAGGGCAGCGAACTGATGAAGGACGCGTTCATTCGTTCGTTTGACGAGAACACGCCGCAGGCACAGCGGGTGCTGATGCGCCGCGAGATCGAAGCGATCGACGGAACCCCTGGGGTGCACTACGTCCACGTCCTGCTGCCGCACTACCCGTGGACCTTGGACCGGGCGGGCCACGACAGCCCACCCATCATCAGCTGGTACTCGTTCGTCCAATCCGACCCCGAGCGTGCGGGCTTCGACTTCCGATCGAGGGTGCTGCACCAGATGCACGCCCGTCAGCTGAGCGCGGTCGACGAACTCGTGGAAGGCCTGCTCACCCGTTTGCGATCGTTGCCCACCTGGGATGCGACGACCCTCGTCGTGACGTCGGATCACGGGCTCAACCTGATGCCGCCCGACATCGGGCGCAATCCGATCACCGAGCGCAACAGGGAGGCTGCGCTGCGCGTGCCGCTGTTCATCAAGGCCCCGGGTCAGACAACTGGGGCCGTGCGAGACGACAGAGCCGACACGGTCGACGTGCTGCCGTCGCTCGTCGATCTGCTCGACGTCTCACTCGCCTCGGCGGACGAGGAGTGGACGTTCGATGGTCACTCGCTCTACGACGGGAGCGAGCCGACGTCGCAGCGGGTCGTCACGAGTGACGTCGCAGGGCTCGACGCGCTCGCACGGCGCCAGGCAGCTCGCTTCCCGCGCGGCGACGGCTGGCGCGGCCTCGCCGCGGTCGGTCGACACGGCACCCTCGTCGGCGAGCAGGTCGCGGGCCTCCGGGTCGGAGCCCCGAGCGAGCTCACCGCCGCGTGGGACGACAGAATGAAGTTCGACGACCTCACGGTCGCGAACCAGCCGGGACCGCCGGTGGTCGCCGGGACCGTCTCGGACGAGCGTGGCGCCCGTCCCTCGTCGGACCTGCTGGTGGCGATCAACGGACGGGTCGCCGGCGTGGCCGGCGGCTACCGGCCGTCCGGCGATGGCGGCGGTCTGTCGTTCGTCGGCTACGTCGCCGATCTCTACCGCGACGGCGACAACGACGTCCGGCTCTACGAGGTCGAGCGACGGGCACGGTCGGTCGTGCTGCACCGCGTGCAGACCTGATCGAGCAGCGCGCGAGCGCCTGTCGCGAGCGACAATGGCGTCGATGTCTACCCTGATCCTCCGCCATGCGACCGTCGGCGACACCGTCGTCGACGTCGCCATCACCGACGGTGCGATCACCGACGTCGGCCACGACCTCGTCGCTGCTGCGGACGCGGCGGGTGCCGTCGAGGTCATCGACCTGACCGGGCACGTGTTGGCTTCCGCCGCGGTCGAGCCGCACACGCATCTCGACAAGGCGTTCCTCGCCAACGTCGTCCCGAACCCCAGTGGTGACCTCGACGGCGCCATCGCCGCGATGCGCGAGGCGTACGAGCGTTTCGACGTGACCGACACCGCTCGACGGGCTGTCGCCGCTATCACGATGTTCGCCCGCAATGGGGCGACGACGATCCGCACGCACGTCGACGTCACGGAGGTCGGCGGGTTGGAGCCTCTGCGAGCCGTGCTCGAAGCGCGCGACGCCTGTCGAGCCATTGCCGACGTCGAGATCGTGGCGCTCTGCGGGTTCCCCGTCCTCGGTCCGCTCGGCGTCGACCAACGAGCGCTGCTCGGCGAGGCGATGGACATGGGCGCCGATCTCGTCGGCGGCTGCCCGCACCTCGAACAGGAAGCAAACGAGCACGGCCGCCGTGCCGTCACCGAGATGTTGGTCGGCATCGCCGCCGAACGTGGTGTCGGCCTCGACCTGCACACCGACGAGACGCTCGACCCCGAGATGCTCTGCCTGCTCGACCTCGTCGATGCCGTTGCCAACGGCTTCTCCGGGCCGGTGACGGCGAGCCACTGCGTCAGCCTCTCGGTGCAGGAGCATCGCCGACAGCGCGAGATCGCCGAGGCCGTCGCCGCCGCGGGCATCGGCATCGTGGCACTCCCCCAGACGAACCTCTACCTGCAGGGCCGCGCGACGAGCTATTCGGTGCCGCGGGCCATCACGCCGATCGCGGTCCTGCTGCAGGCCGGGGTCGCCGTCGCCGCCGGCCAAGACAACGTGCAGGACCCGTTCAATCCGATCGGGCGGGCCGACCCGTTGGAGACCGCGAGCCTGCTCGTCGCTGCGGCACACGTCTCGCCCGACCTCGCCTACGAGCTGGTCAGTGACGGCGGGCGTCAGGTGCTCGGTCGTCGGCGAG
>JACDGA010000484.1 GCA_013815505.1 Acidimicrobiia bacterium | reverse complement strand
GCCGGGTACCGTCGCCCAGCACGACCGCCCCCGGCTCGAACCCGGCGACCACGGCCCGCGTGCGGATCGAGACGCCCTCGTCCTCGTGCACCGCGGCCATCGCCCAGCCGACCTCCGCCCCGAACGCCCGCGACATCGGGGCGTCGAGCGCCTCCAGCACGGTGACGTCGTTGCCCGCCATCCTGGCCGCGGCCGCCGCCTCGAGCCCGATGAACCCGGCGCCGACGAGGCACACCTGGCGCCCACCGCCGGCGAACGCCTGGCGCAGCGCGATCGAGTCCTCGATGCACCGCAGCACGTGGGCGTCGCTCGGCTGGTCGGTGAGCAACCGTGGCCGGCTCCCCGTCGCGATCACGACGGCGTCCCCGGCGATCCGCTCGCCCGACTCCAGCACCACCGTGCCGCCGCGCTCGGCGTCCGACAGGTCGAGTGCCACGGCCGTCTCGCCGAAGCGCTCGTCGAGACCGAGGTCGGCCAGCGCCTCTGGCTTGCGGAGATGGATGCGGTCGAGCTCCCACTCCCCCTGCAGCACCTTCTTCGACAGCGGCGGCCGATCGTACGGAGGATGGCGCTCGGATCCGACGAGCACGACGCCGCCGTCGAAGCCGCCCTGCCGGAGCGTCTCGCAGGCACGGAGACCGGCGAGCGACGACCCGACGATCACGACACGTCGCAGCGGCTCCACGCCAGCGCACGGTAGCGGGCACGTGATCCTGGCGGGCTCGTCGTCCGCTGCGCTTTCTCCTCGCGCCGCGTGCGCTCCACGGCCTACGGTCGATGGAGTGGGAGCGATCGTCACCCCGGACGCCGTGAACGAGATGGTGCGCGATCACTTCCCGGGATCGTCGAACCGCTGCATCGAGCTCGGCGCCGACTATGCCGTCGCCGAGCTGATCACGACACCCGAGTCGATCCGGCCGGGCGGGTTCATCTCGGGTCCCTCGCAGTTCGGGCTCGCCGACGCCGCGCTGTGGTACCTCGTGTTCGTCGCCATCGGTCGCATCGAGCCGATGGCGCTCACGTCGGAGCTGTCGATCCGGTTCTTGCGCCCGGCCGTGGGCGATCGGCTCGGTGCTCGGGCTACGTTGGAGTCGAGGAGTCGCCGTAGCGTCGTCGGGTCGGTGCACATCTGGGTCGGTGACGCAGCGCACAAGCCAACGGCGATCGCCCAGGGCACGTACGCCCTGCCATTCCCGCAACCATCAGGCTGAGCGCCGAGAGGCCGTTCGGTCCTCCACATCCACGGCGGCGGAAGAAGGGTCATCGACATGACGCACCTCACGACCGCAACCTCCCGGCGGTTGCGCCGGGCCGTCGCCGCACTGACCGGCCTCGCCACGCTGACGACGCCGACGTTCGCCGCAGCGGCACCTGATCACGACGCAGCAGCTGCGTCCGAGCGAGCAGCCCGAGTGCCCGACTCTGCCGGGGCCCGCCGAGCGCCCAGCCTGCGCGTCAACACGGTCCTGCGCGGGCTCGATCATCCGTGGGACATCGCCTTCACACCCAACGGCAGCTTGCTCGTGACCGAGCGCAACCGAGGACGGGTCATGCTGCGCACCCCGCGGGGCGACGTGCGCACGCTCGTCGGCAACGTCCCGAACCTGTGGGTCAGCGGCGAGACGGGACTGATGGGGATCGAGATCGATCCGCGCTTCCGTGGCAACCGCCGCTTCTACACCTGTCACGGATACCGCGACGGCTCGACGACCGACGTCAGGGTCGTCGCCTGGCAGGCGAACCCTTCGCTCACCTCGGCGCAAACGGTCGACAACCTCGTCACCGGGATCCAGGTGTCCTCGGGGCGCCACGGCGGGTGCCGGTTGCGCTTCGGCGGGAAGGGCGCACTGTTCATCGGCACGGGCGACGCGGCCATCACCGGCAGCGCCCGCGACCGCACCTCCCTCGCCGGCAAGGTGCTGCGCGTCGACCGCCTCACGGGCTACGCGCTCCCGTCGAATCCGTTCAGCGGGTCGTCCAACGCCAACACCCGCAAGCTGTTCACGTTCGGGCACCGCAACGTGCAGGGCCTGGCGTTGCGTCCCGGCACACCGCAGATGTGGTCGGTCGAGCACGGCACGTTCCGCGACGACGAGGTCAACCTGCTGCAGAGCGGAGGCGACTACGGCTGGCAGGCCGGACCCGGCTACGACGAGAGCCCGCCGATGACGAACTTCGACCTGCCGGGACCGCAGGTTGGTGCGAAGTGGTCGTCGGGCAACCCGACCGTCGCCACGAGCGGC
>JACDGA010000483.1 GCA_013815505.1 Acidimicrobiia bacterium | reverse complement strand
GTACACACGGGCCTACGCGTTGTACCGCCACGAGCCGTGGCGCCAGATCGTCGCCGAGACGGTGGACTACGTCGCGGCGATCCTGCACCGCCCCGGCGGCGGCTTCTACTCCGCCGAGGATGCCGACTCGCTCGACGAGACCGGCCACTCCGTCGAGGGCGCGTTCTACACGTGGACGCCCGACGAGGCTCGTGCCGTGCTCGTCGCCGGCGGGCTCGCCGACGACGAGATCACCACGGTGACGGAGTGGTTCGGGATCACCGGCGAGCCCAACTTCGAGGAACGCTCGATACCAAACCGCCTGCACGCCCGAGGACAGTGGGCCCGTCCCGGCGAGATCGAACGCGGTCGCCAGCTGCTCTTCGATGCCCGGGCGACGCGTCCGCGCCCCGGGCTCGACGACAAAGTGCTCACCGAGTGGAACGCGATGATGATCGGCGCACTGGCGGAGGCCGGGTTCGTGTTCGACGAGTCGGCGTGGATCGACCTCGCCGTCGAATCGGGCGAGTTTCTCCTCGACGAGCTGCGTGGCGACGACGGACGGTGGAGCCGCAGCTGGCACGAGGACGCGCAGCCACCTGCCCGGCATCGTGCCCTGGCAGCGGACCACGCCGCCCTCGTCGACGCGTTCGTGCGCCTCGGCGAGGCGTCGGGACAGGCTCGCTGGACGACCGCCGCGGTCGAGGTCGCCGATGCGATGCTCGACCACTTCTGGGACGTCGGTGACGGCGGTCTGTTCACCGTGCCCGACGACGGTCCTGCCGACGGCACGCCGCTCATCGTGCGCCAGAAGGACGTCGTCGATGGGGCCGTCCCCTCGGCCAACTCGACGGCAGCGCTCGGGCTCGGACGGCTCGCCGCCCTCACGGGCGAACCACGCTTCGCTCAGCATGCCGATCGCATCCTGACGTTGATGGCACCACTGATGCAGAGCTCGCCCACGGCATTCTGCGTCGCGCTTGCCGCGCTCGATCAGCGACGAACGGGGATCGTCGAGGTGGTCGTCCCCGGCAGCGAGCACGAGCTCCTCGATGCCCTCAGGTCGACATGGCGACCCGAGGTCGTGCTCGCCCACGGCGAACCGTTCGACTCACCGCTGTGGGAAGGCCGACTCGCCGGCAACGCCTACGTCTGCGAGCACGGAGCCTGCCAGCTCCCCGTCACCGACGCCGACAGTCTCGAGCAACAGCTCGCCGACCGCGGCGCTGCCCCCTGATCGTCGCAACCCCGGGGGTCAGCGCGACGCGCGCCACGCGCCTCGGTGGATGATGTCCTCGGGGCGGCGACGGCGGCGACCAGCACTGGCGCCGTCGTTGCCGGCCGGCGTGTCGTCGGCGTCGGCACGCCACCCGAGCGCGATCGCCCCGAGCAGCTCCATCTGCGGCGGGATCCGCAGCATCTTGCGCAGTTTGGTCTCGCCCTTAAAGACCCCGAAGAACAGTGCACCGAGCCCCTCCGCCTCTGCGGCGAGCAGGAGGGTCATCACGGCCATCGAGGCGTCGATCGTCCAGTACGGCGCCGGCCAGGCGTCAACGCCCGACCCGAGACCGGTCGCCGACTTGTCCGGCTCGGAGTAACGGTCGAGGTACGCCCTCGGATCGGCCAGGGGCAGGGCGATGACCGGTGCCTCGAGCAGCCGTTGCCAGCGGAACGAGCGGCGGCCCATTGCCGGCAGGGTGATGTCCCAGAAGCGCGCCGTCTCGTCGCCCTCCAACACGACGAGGTGCCATCCCTGCGACTTCCCTGCGCTCGGGGCCCGCGAGGCGAGATCGACGAGGCGGCCGACGAGTGCCGGATCGATCGGATCGGGCCGGAACGCCCTCGTCATCCGCCGCCGGCGGACGACGTCGGCGAGCGGATCCATCGTGGCTGCGCTTACGAGCGCGCGCCGAGCTTGACCAGTTGTTCTGCCATCACCCAGCCGTAGACGATCATCGCCCCGCCGTCGTCGGGGCGCACGTTCGCGAACAGCTTCGACACGTCGGGGTCGACCTTTTCCGGCTTCAGCGGCTCGGTGTCGACGAACCCGTCCTGGCTCCCAGAAGCGACCACGAACGACGCGTCGTCGTACGTCTTGTCGACCGAGAACCGCTTGGCGAGGCGCCGGCCCCACGCCCGCTCCTCGCCGACCGCCCGCACGCCGGGTGACGGCGTCACCTCGGTGAGATCCTTGAACGCCTCGACGCCCGCCGCCGACACGAACCGCGAGCCGACGACGACGTCCTCGTCGGGGAACGCCATCAG
>JACDGA010000482.1 GCA_013815505.1 Acidimicrobiia bacterium | reverse complement strand
GATCACGGTCGTCGTGACCGAGCTGTCCTACCGCATGGTCGAGATGCCGATCCGCTCGGGCGCGATGCGGCGTTGGGTCGCCCACCTGCGCCGTCAGCGTGACCCGGGACCGAGGCGGATCATCGCCACGGGCGCCGCCGCCTGCGTCGGCCTCGTCGCGTTCGCCGGCGTCAACATGGCCACCGCCGAGCTGAAGCAGAACGACATCCAGGAATCGCTCGAGGATGCCGACGACTTCGTCGCGACGTTGCCGCCGACCCTGCCGCCGACACTGCCGCCGACGTCAATCTCGGATGGCGGTCCGACGCAGACGTCGGGTGATCCATCACCCACGACACCGGCTACTCCGGGCGCCACAACGATCCCTTCGACGACCGATGTGCAGGGCACAGAGCCATCGACCGAACCCACGGAGTCGCCACCGACGTCGGTGGTGCCCACGACGGAGCCGAACTCGACGGCGCCGTCGGCCCCGTCGGCAAACCGTGTCGCTATCGGCGACTCCGTCATGAAGGGCGCCGCCCCTGCGCTCGTCGAGGACTACGACTTCTTGGTCTACGCGGCGGAATCTCGCTCGTTCGACGCCGGGATCGACGTCGTGGAGGCGCTGGACCGTGAGGGAGCGCTCGGCGATGTCGTGGTGATCCAACTCGGCGTGAACCAGAACCCACTGGAGCAGAGCGACGTCGACCGCATGGCGGAGGCGTTGGAGAAAGTCCCTCGGGTCCTGTTCGTGACGAATCGTTACGCAAAGGACTACGTCTACGGTCAGAACGCGATGTTCCGCGCCCTGCCCGAGAGGTACGCCAACATCGAGGTGCTCGACTGGGCAGACGTGGGCAACTCCTGCCCTGGTGAGTGCTACTACGGCGACAATCTGCATCTCGCACCTGACGGCATGGAGTTCTACGCCGACCAGATCGCCGAGGCGTTGAGCCTCGAGTAACGCGCCCACTGTGACTGTGACACCCCGCGCGTAGGGGTCGGCAGCAGATCGAACTGGTGCGACCGGTTCCTGTGGACGCCCTCGTTGAAGGGGTTTGTGTGGTGGCGGCGTTGATGGCCGGGATCGCCGAGATCGAGCGTGGAGTGACTCAGGCGCTTGATGGCGATCGAGCGTCAGAAAGCGCGTCTGGCGGCGCTGGAATCGCGGCTGCTCGCGCGTTTCGAGCGGTCGCGGGTGTGGGCTCGCGATGGCTCGAAGTCGGTGACCGCAGCGGCGCTGGTTGCGGGCGAGGTCTCGACCGATCAAGTGGATCTGTTGGCGCGTGCAAATCAGCCGTGGCGCGACGAGTCGTTCGCTGACCACGAGGCGACCCTCGTCGATCACTGCCGTCGGCTGAGGTTCACCCAGCTGCAGCAGACGATCGACTACTGGTGCCACCACGCCGACACTGCGGCCGCTGAACGTGGCGCCGACGTGCAAGCGTTGCAGCGGAGATGCACCGTGTGGCGCGGTGAGGACGGCGAGATGCACGTGTCTGCGGTCCTGCCCAGGGTTGCAGGAGCGGTGTTGCGTGACGGGTTGAACCGTCTCGAGCAGCACCTCTACCGCAACGACCTGGCGTGCGGTCGGCTGCGCACGGCGCGGCAACGCCGCGCCGATGCGTTGGTGGAGATGGCGACACGCTCACGGCGAACCACGAACGGCGGCCCCGAGCCTGCGGTGCTCGTCAACGTGCTCACCGGTGTCGCCACGTTCGCCAACATCTGTGAGCTCGCCGACGGCACCGTGTTGACGCCAGGGGAGGTGGTGCCGTGGTTGAGCGCAGCGGAGATCGAACGGGTCGTTTTCGACGGCCACGACCGTGTCATGTCGGTGTCGAAGCGCCGCACGTTCACCGGTGCGATTCGCAGGGCGATCGCCGTGCGTGATCGTCATTGCCAGGCACCGTGCGGCTGCGACGTCCCCGCTCCCGGCTGCGACATCGACCACATCGTGCCCCGAGCGCGTGGCGGCGAGGCGACGCAGGACAACGGCCGGCTGCTCTGCCCCGGCCACAACCGCCATCCCGATCGCCGCAACGCCAAACCTAAGAAGAGGCGAGAAGGCGGCCGCGGTGACGATCCCCGGGCTCCGTAACAGCCCGCGATGCGATGCATCGCGGCATCGCGATGTCGTCGCAGTGGCCGCGTACGCTCGACCGTCTATGACGTCACCTGTACGAGTCGCCGTGACTGGCGCTGCTGGTCAGATCGGATACAGCCTCCTCTTCCGCATCGCCTCTGGTTCGATGCTCGGACCGGA
>JACDGA010000011.1 GCA_013815505.1 Acidimicrobiia bacterium | reverse complement strand
CGATCACGGGATATCCGAAGCCGGGCGTGGTCTTCCGCGACATCACGCCACTGCTCGGCGACGCCGCTGGCTTTGCACGGGCCGTGGACGAGCTCGTTGACCTGTTCGCCGACGGCGACATCTCACGGGTCATCGGCATCGAGTCGCGCGGCTTCATCCTGGCCGCACCGGTCGCGTACCGCCTCGGCGCCGGGTTCGTGCCGGCCCGCAAGGCCGGCAAGCTGCCGTGGGCGGTCGTGCGCGAGTCGTACGAGTCCGAGTACGGCGCCGAGAAACTCGAACTGCACCGCGACGCGATCCATCCCGGCGAGCGCGTGCTGGTCATCGACGACGTCCTCGCCACCGGTGGCACGGCACGCGCCGCAGCCCACCTCGTCGAAGCGCTCGGCGGCATCATCGTCGGCCTCGGCTTCCTCGTCGAGCTGTCGTCGCTCGCAGGCCGCGAGCGGTTGGGGGACCGCCGTGTCGAACGTCTCACGGAGTACTAGGGCGGGGGCGGGCTGATGGGCACCGTCGATCGAGTCCTGCCCTGGCGGCGCGGGCACGAGTCGTTCTCGGCGGAGCTCGTCCCACTGCTGTCGAGCTACCGGCGCCGGCACCCCAAGGCGGACATCAGCACGATCGATGCCGCCTATCGCGCCGCCGAGGAGGCGCACCGCAACCAGCGGCGATCGTCGGGAGAGCGCTACATCAATCACCCGCTGGCCGTCGCTCGCGTCGTCGCCGACATCGGGCTCGACGCGACGTCGATCTCGGCGGCACTGCTCCACGACGCCGTCGAAGACACCGAGATGACGATCGCCGACGTGCAGGGCAACTTCGGCGCCGAGATCGCAGCCATCGTCGACGGCGTCACGAAGCTCGATCGCATCCAGTTCGACTCGCGCGAGGCGCAGCAGGCGGCGACGATGCGCAAGATGTTCGTCGCCATGGCGCGCGACCTACGGGTGCTTGTGATCAAGCTCGCCGACCGATTGCACAACATGCGCACGATCGCGGCGATGCCGGCCGACAAGCAGCAGCGCATCGCACAGGAGACGCTCGACATCTATGCGCCGCTGGCGCACCGACTCGGGATGCAGGAGCTGAAGCAGCAGCTCGAGGACCTCTCGTTCGCGGCCTTGCATCCGAAGCGCTTCGCCGAGCTCGATCACCTCGTGCACGTTCGCTCACCGGAGGGCGAGGTCAACCTTGCGCTCGCGGTCGCAGAGGTGCGGGCGCGCCTCGCCGAGCTCAAGATCGACGCCGACGTCGCCGGCCGTGGCAAGCACCTGTGGAGCGTCTACGAGAAGATGGTCGTCAAGCATCGCGAGTTCGACGACATTCTCGACCTCATCGCGATCCGCGTCATCGTCGACTCGGTGAAGGACTGCTACGCCGCGCTCGGTTGCATCCACGGTCGCTGGCGACCGGTCGTCGGCCGGTTCAAGGACTACGTCGCGATGCCGAAGTTCAACCTCTACCAGAGCTTGCACACCACCGTCATCGGACCGTCCGGTAAGGCCATCGAGGTTCAGATCCGCACGCGAGAGATGCACCAGCGCGCCGAGTGGGGCGTCGCCGCGCACTGGGCGTACAAGGACGGCTCGCCGCAGCGCGACATCGACTGGCTCAACCGCATCGTCGACTGGCAGGCCGAGGTCAGCGATCCGGCGCACTTCATGGAGGGTCTGAAGAGCGACCTCGAGCAGGACGAGATCTTCGTGTTCACGCCGAAGGGCCGCGTCGTCACGCTCCCCGTCGGCTCGACGAGCGTCGACTTCGCCTACGCCGTCCACACCGAGGTCGGGCACCGCTGCATCGGGGCCCGTACCAACGGGCGCCTCGTGGCGCTCGACCACCAGTTGCAGAGTGGTGACACGTGCGAGGTCGTCACGGCCAAGGTCGAGACGGCGGGTCCCTCGCAGGACTGGCTCGGCTTCGTCGCCTCGACGAGGGCCCGCAACAAGATCCGCCAGTGGTTCAGCCGCGAGCGCCGGTTCGACATGATCGAGAACGGTCGCGAGCGTCTCGTCGACGAGTTCCGCCGCGAGAGCCTGCCGGCCCAGCAGATCTGGAAGTCCGAACATTTCGACGCCGTGATGTCCGAACTCGGCTACGTGGACTCCGACGCGTTCTTCGCCGCCGTCGGTGAGAGTCACGTCTCGGCGAGGTCGGTGGCGCAGCGCATCGCCCGCCGTTACCGGGGTGGCGGCGACAACGACACCGAGCAGCTGCCGGCGACGGCGCTCCGTCCGCGGCGGCTCACGGCGGTTCCCGGCCACGACGCGCACGGTGTGCACGTGGAAGGACTCGACGACGTGCTCGTGCGGATGTCGCATTGCTGCACGCCGGTACCCGGTGACGACATCATCGGCTTCGTGACGCGGGGCAGGGGAGTGAGCGTGCACCGGGCCGATTGCGCCAACGCCGTGTCACTGATGTCGAACCAGCCGACACGCCTGATCGAGGTCGATTGGGACGACGAACGGCCGGCGGCGATCTTCCGTGTCGCCGTCGAGGTGGTGGCGATCGACCGCTCGCGGCTGCTGCGCGACGTCGCCAACGCGATGTCGGACCACCAGGTCAACATCGTCGCCTCGTCGACGGAGACGGGCGAGGACCGCGTGGCCAAGATGCAGTTCGAGTTCGAGCTCGCTGATCCCAAGCACCTCACTGCCGTGATGCGCACGATCAAGAACATCGACTCGGTGTACGACGCTTACCGGCTCGTCCCGGGCGGCGGCGCAGCGGCGAAGGCGCTCGCCGACACGGCCGCCAACGAAGTGTTCGGCGCCGATCCCGGCGAGCGCGCGCAGCCCGCCGGATAGCCTCGGCCGCCGTGCCCGAGTTCAGGACGAGCCCCGGTTTTCGCGACCTACTGCACCCCGCGTCGAGCCGTCAACGGGCGTTCGTCGACGCCTTCGCGTCGATCGTCGAGGCAGCGGGCTTCGAGCTGGTCGTGCCGCCGCTACTCGAGGACGTCGGCGTCTTCCGGCGTCTCGGCGAGGCAACCGATGTTGTCACGAAGGAGATGTACGACTTCGTCGACAAGGGCGATCGTCACGTGGTGCTGCGGCCCGAGCAGACGGCGGGTGTGTGCCGGGCGTTCGTCGAGCACCGGCCGGCCGTGCCGTGGAAGGCGTGGTGCTTCGGTCCCAACTTCCGCTACGAACGCCCGCAGCGTGGCCGCTACCGGCAGTTCGAGCAGGTCGACGTGGAGGTGCTCGGCACCGACGACCCGCAGGCCGACGTCGAGGTCATCGCGCTCGGCTGGCGCTTCTTCGCCGCGCTCGGATTGTCGCAGGTGCGGCTGCTCGTCAACTCGCTCGGCACAAGCGACGAACGACTCGCACACATGGAGTCACTGCGCACGTACTTCGAGGGTCGAGCGGGTGAGCTCAGCGAGCAGAGTCGTGCGACACTCGCCCGCAACCCGCTGCGGGTGCTCGACTCGAAGCGTGCTGAGGACGAGGCGGTGATCGCCGCCGCGCCGCCGGTCAGTGAGTCGCTCGGCGACGAGTCGAGCGCGCACTTCGCAGCCGTGCTCGCCGGGCTCGACGCACTCGGTATTCCCTACGACGTCGACGACCGCCTCGTGCGCGGCCTCGATTACTACGTCCGCACCACCTTCGAGTACGCCGGCGGGACACTCGAGTCTGCGCAGAACGCTCTCGGTGGCGGCGGCCGCTACGACGGTCTCGTCGAGGACCTCGGCGGCCCCTCGACGCCGGGGATCGGACTCGCGCTCGGCGTCGATCGCACGCTGCTCGCCTGTGACGACGAAGGGGTCTTCCCGGCGCCCATCCGCGCTGCCGACGTCTTCGTCGTCGACGTCACCGGGGGAACGAACGCCACGTCGCTCACCGACGAGCTGCGGCAGCTCGGCTACCGCGCCGAACGTGCCTACGACGGCCGCAGCATGAGGTCGCAGATGAAGGCCGCTGACCGCAGCGGTGCTGAGCTGGCCGTCATCTACGCCCCCGACGAGCTCGCGGACGGCTCCGTTGTCGTCCGGCGGCTGCGCGACGACGGCGAGCAATTCACCGTGCCGATCGACGGGCTCGCCACCACACTGGCCGAGCACCTCGACTCGCTCATCTCGAACACAGGACCCAAGACTCGATGACACCTCGCACCCCCTCGATCCGCCCGACCTCGCTTCGGACGCACCGCTGCGGCGATCTCCGCCGGGAGCACATCGGCCAGCTGGTGAGGCTCACCGGGTGGGTCGCCCGGCGCCGCGAGCACGGCGAGCACCTCGCCTTCCTCGATCTGCGCGATGCGTCGGGCGTCGTGCAATGCGTGGTCGCGGAGCACATCGACGCCCGCAGTGAGTACGTGGTCTCGATCAGCGGCACCGTGCGCGCCCGACCCGACGGCACGATAAATGCCAACCTCGCCACGGGCGAGATCGAGATCGGCGAGGCCGAGGTCGAGATCCTCGGCACCGCCGAGCCGCCGCCGTTTCCAATCGACCAGCGCGCCGACGCTGTCGACGAAGGGCTCCGGCTCGAGTACCGCTACCTCGACCTGCGCCGCGAACGGATGCAGCGCAATCTGCGCGCACGCGCCGCCGTCAACTCGGCGATGCGCGCGTCGATGGAGTCGCAGGGCTTCGTCGAGGTCGAGACGCCGCTTTTGGTGCCGTCGACGCCCGAGGGTGCGCGCGAGTTCCTGGTGCCCTCACGCAAGGAACACGGCGCGTTCTACGCGCTGCCTCAGTCGCCTCAACTGTTCAAGCAACTGTTGATGGTCGCCGGGCTCGATCGCTACTACCAGTTGGCGCGCTGCCTGCGCGACGAGGACCTGCGTGCCGATCGTCAGTACGAGTTCACTCAGCTCGACATCGAGATGAGCTTCGTCGGCGTCGACGACGTGCTCGCTGCGATCAGCGACGCCGTCCTCGACGCCGCAGAGGCGGTGACCGGCACACGTCCAGGAGAGATCAGGCGCATCACGTGGCGTGAGGCGATGGAGCGCTTCGGCTCGGACAAGCCCGATCTGCGATTCGGGATGGAACTCGTCGACCTCGGCGAGGTGTTCTCGGCGACAGCGTTCAAGGCATTCGCCGGCTCCGGTGCGATCAAGGGCCTGCGCGTCGAGGGTGCCGCGTCCACGTACGGCCGCAACCAGCTCGACAAGCTCACCGACCGGGCGAAGTCGCTCGGGGCGAAGGGTCTCGTCTGGATCAAGGTCGCTGCCGACGCCGCGCTCGAGTCGCCCGTCGCCAAGTTCTTCTCCGACGCCGAGCGTGACGCGCTGCTCGACGCCACCGGCGCGAAGGAGGGCGATCTCGTGCTGATCGTTGCCGACGAGTGGCACCGCGCCTGCGAGGTGGCGGGCACGCTGCGCAACGACCTCGGGCGTCCACCCGTCCACGAAGGTCCGTACGAGTACGTCTGGGTCGTCGACTTCCCGCTCTTCGTCGGCCAGGATGCGACCACAGGCCGCCCGCTCCCGGGCCACCACGCATTCTGCATGCCCCATCCCGACGACCTCGAGCGCCTCGAGGATGAACCGATGTCCGTGCGGGCGCTGGCCTACGACCTCGTGCTCAACGGGTGGGAGCTCGGCTCGGGCTCAATCAGGATCCACGACGGCGCGCTGCAGCGGCGCGTCTTCCACCTCCTCGGGATCTCCGACGAGGAGGCAGACCGCAAGTTCGGGTTCTTCCTCAACCCGTTCCGCTACGGGGCTCCGCCGCACGGCGGGTTCGCCGTCGGCATCGACCGGCTCGTGGCGATCCTCGCCGGCGAGGAGAACATCCGCGAGGTCATCGCCTTCCCGAAGACGCAGTCGGGCAGCGACCCGATGACCGGATCACCGATCGCCGTCGAACCAAGTCACCTCGCCGAGCTCGGACTCAAGATCATCCCGTAATGTTGGTGCGCAGGCAGCGGGTGGTCGTCCGCTTCGCTTTCGCCTCGCGCCTTGTGCTGCGCGGGCTGCTGATGGTCGCTGGCGCTTCCCTCACCGCGTCTCGGATATCAGCTCGTGCGTTCGGTCGGGCTCGTCTCCCTGTCGGCTTCGGTCATCACCTGGTCGATGCCCTTGATCTGCAGCAGGCGCTGTGAGAGGTGAGGCACTCGCGACCAGTTGGGGTCGACGCGCAGCACCACGGTGTCGCCCTCGATGCGCACCTGCTTGAGCTCCTTGGCGCTCGACAGACCCTCGTCGGACGTGATCGCGGCGAGCACCTTCGTCATCGTGTAGAGGCGCTGCGGCGAGATCGATTCGGGACGCTGCAGCTCGGTGGCGAGTGACCGTCCCCAGCGGAAGATGTCGTGGCGGCGGTTCCACGCCAGCGTGAAGAGCGCTGTACGGCTGAGCGGGTTGAGCAGTGTCGTGAACCGGCGGGGCATGAGCGGGGCTCCTTCGAGTCGTGTGGTGGTCGGGCCTGCGTGTCCGTCACTCGAGGCGGCAGGTGCGCGAGACGAGGAACGTCCACAGTTGATCCTGCTGTGACGGGTTCACGGGGATGTCGTACGACGATTCGAAGTCGTCGCCGATGCGGAGCCGGATCGGATAGACGAACGGTTGTTTCGTCTCACCGAGCGCATGACCGTCGCAGCGGGTGCCGCGGAGCTCGATCGGGATGTCGATCTCGTCCTCGCCGGCGGCGAGAATGGCAGGAAGCTCCCCGGTGATCGAGTACAGCACGCTGCCGCGGATGTCGTCGACGGCGATCGCTTCGTCGGAGCCTGCGCGAGTGATCCGCAGCGTGGCGCGGGCGCGTGCGTCGAAGCCCTCTCCTGACTCCTCGATGGGGTCGGCGATGGCGATGACGGCTGACTCCTCGATGAACGCCTTGTCGCACTCACGCTCGTACAGCTTCGGGATGGCCTCGTAGATGCTCTCGAGCGGCACCCGCACCTCGCCCTCCGACCCGGATGCGGTGACGAAGCGGATCGCTGCGTCGGTGGGATCGAGCGCATCGCCGGGCTCGCAGCGCACGTCGCCGAATGGCGTGATGAGATCGGTGCGTTCGCTCGGCGAGTACAACGTGTCGTGCGGGGTGAAGGCCAGCGTCTCGAAACCCGCCGATTCGAGGCGAACACCCGTCACCGTGAAGTCGTCGTCGCCGGTGTTCGTGAGCTTGACGCGGAAGCGGCCGCCAACCGCCTGGTCGGTGCGATAGACGATCGCCTGAGCTGTGACGTCGATGGATGGCGGCACGGTTGTCGACCTCGGCAACGTGACGAGAGGATCCGTCGGCGTGGTCGGTGCCTGCGTGTCGTCGCCGCTGGCGATGACGAGCACGGCTGCGACGAGGAGTGCCAGCACGACACCGACACCGGCGAGCACGAGGCGGGGTCGCAACCCGGCCGAGAGGTGGGCCATCAGTCCAGCGACCTGATGACGAACCCGGTGCGCAGCTTCGGTGTGAAGAACGTCGACTTCGGCGGCATGAGCAGGCCCTCACGAGCGGTGCGCGTGATCTCGGCGACGCTGACGGGACGGATCAGCACGGCGGCGACGGCGTCGCCCCGCGTTGCCTCGTCCGCCGCGGCCTGCACACCGTGCTGATACGTCACGACGTGGGTCACGTCCGCCAACGCCTGTTCGAGCCACACGCCGTCGAGCGCGCGGACATCGTCGAACACGCCTGGCCGCTCGTCGAGCCAGTGCGCCGTGCCGTCGGACCACACGACGGCCATCCGCTCCTTCGCTGCGGCGAGCGCCACGGCCTCGCCGGCACCGCCGCCGACATCGCTGAGCAGGAACGATCGATCGAGCGCCGCTCGCAGCGCACCCCCCTCGACCTCGGTGTACAGGCGATGGATCGGCGCCACGCTCAGCTGGTCGTCGACGAGCTCGTTGACGAATGCGAGCGTCAACTCGGCCGGCGAGTCGTGGCGGCCCGTCGCCGCGCGGACGTCGTCGCAGTGCTGCCGGGCGACCCCGTAGCGGTGGTGGCCGTCGGCGATCAGCACGTCGTCGCTGCCGACGAGCGCGGCGATGGCGGCCACCCGCTCGGGATCGTCGACGCGCTCCACCGAGTGCGTGACGCCGTCGACGACGATCGAACCGATCTCCTCGCCCGGTGCAGCAAGCAACGCCGTCAGGCCGGGCGCCAGCGAGAGACCCCACACGGGGGAGAGGTTGGCGTTGGTCGCCCGCGTGAGGTCGAGGCGGTCGGTCGATGCCTTCGGTGTGGTGCGCTCGTGCGGCAGCACGCCGCCGCTGTCGGTGACCTCGATCGCGCCGAGCACGCCCGTGACGACGCGGCGTTCACCTTCTTCGTCGTCGAACGCCATGCGGTAGATCGTGAACGTCGGCGCCGCGTCGGCGACGAGGATCCCGTCGCCGATCCACCGGCGCAGCGTCGATCCGGCGACCTCGTAGCGGTCGGGTCCGTCACGTTCGCGAGGCACGTCGAGATGGACGATGTTGGCGGCGTCGCGGGCGGCCAGCTCGTCGATGTCGGCGTCGGAGAGCACGTCATAGGGCGGCGCGATGACGAGGTCGAGATCCTGGTCGGAGGCGTAACGGAGCGCGGCGAAAGGCTCGAAACGTGGCACCTCTCCAGCCTGGCACATAGGGTTCCGATCGTGACCCTGCCCCGATTCCACTTGGCGATCCCCGTCGACGATCTCGATGCCGCACGGCAGTTCTACGGCGGCGTTCTGGGGTGCGAGCAGGGGCGTGACGATGCGCACTGGGTCGACTGGAACCTGTTCGGGCACCAGCTCGTCACGCATCTCGCGTCAGGCGCGGGGGACCGTGCCGCCAATCCCGTCGACGGCCATGACGTGCCGGTCCCTCACTTCGGTGCATTGCTCGACGAGGACGTGTTCCACTCTCTCGCCACCCGACTACGCGACGCCGGCGTCTCGTTCGTGATCGAGCCGACGCTTCGCTTCGAGGGCCAGGCGGGCGAGCAGTGGACGATGTTCGTCCGCGATCCCGCCGGCAACGCGCTCGAGTTCAAGTCATTCGCCGACGACGCCCAGGTCTTCGCCCGCTGAGCGAGCTGGTCGGGTCCGACGCGTGGCCGCGGCGGACGTCGAACGCGTCGAGCCACGAGCGCCGCTGGTGAGCCGTGTGCACGAGGTTGCCGAACGTCGCGGCTACGTTCCCAGCGGGATGCTCTACTCCGCCGACCACCGTGTCGCGTTCGTGCACATCCACAAGACGGCGGGCACGTCGACCATCGAAACGTTGCGGGCGGCGTTGCCAGATCTCGCGCACCTGCCCGAGCTGCCGGAGGCGCACTACCCGGTGACGGAGTTGTTCCGCATCCTGCGCGATCGTGGCGAGGATCCCCTCGACACCCGTGTCGTCACGGTCGTGTGTCACCCGATGGCGCACGCCGTGTCGATCTACGAGTACTGGCGATCGTCCAAGATCCCACATCGCGACCGGCAGCTCGCGCACGTCGCCCGCACACGCCGGCTGTCGTTTCCCGACTTCCTCGAGCAGGTGCTCACCGAAGACCAGTTCGCGCAACACCTGCTCGTCGACGGCACCGTGCCGAGCAACGTCACGATCCTGCGGCGAGAGTTGCTGGCGCACGGCGTGCGCGACTTCGTGCGCGACGTGACGGGCGACGACCACGACGTCGACGTCCACGTCCGGAACCAAACGGAGCATCGACCGGTCACCGACTACGTCGACGAGCACACGCTGCGCCTGATCGAGGCGAGCTACGGCTGGACGTTCGCCAGCGGCCTGTACCGTCCCGACGTGATCCCCGAGGAGGAACGACACGTCACGGTCGCCGAGCAGGACGACTCGCCGTCCGTCACGAGGCGGCTGCGAGTCCTGCTGGCACGGTCACTCGGGCGATGAGCGCGACTGCCGCGGCCCCGGCGCCCGTGCTGTGTGACCTCGACGGCGTCGTCTGGCTCTCCGGCGTGCCACTGCCCGGCGCGCCGGAGGCGATCGCTGCGCTGCGCGCCGAAGGACGGCGTGTCCTGTTCGTGACGAACAACTCGTGGGCGACCGTCGACCAGCAGGAGGCGACGCTCGCCGAGGCCGGCATCCCCGCAAGCGGGGACGTGATCACATCGGCGGCGGCAGCGGCGACGCTCGTCCAGCCGGGAGAGCGTGTGCTCGTGTGCGGCGGCCCCGGCGTGGTCGAGGCGCTCGAGCAACGCGGCGCGACCCCGGTTGGCCGCGACCACGCCGGGGGCGTCGATGTCGTCGTGGTCGGCTTCCACCGCGACTTCGACTACGACGAGATGGCCGTCGCCGCAGGCGCAGTGCGGGCAGGGGCGCGTCTCGTCGCCACCAACAGCGACGCCACCTATCCCACGCCTCATGGGCCGATCCCTGGCGGCGGTGCCATTGTGGCGGGCATCGCCGTCGCCGCAGGCGTCGACCCCGTCGTCGCCGGCAAGCCGCACGAACCAATGGCTGCGGCCGTCGCCGCCGCGATCGGCCGCGACCCGGGGCCGATGCCCGACGTGATCATGGTCGGCGACCGTGTCGAGACCGACGGCTTCTTCGCCGCCACGCTCGGCGCTGCGTTCGCACTCGTCCGAACGGGCGTCACACCTTCAGGGGCAGCGCTGCCGCCCGGCATCACACCGGCGTACGACATCGCGGACCTGGCGTCACTCGTCGAGCTGCTCGGCCGTTAAGGTTTGCCCCCATGGCGAAGTCACCGGTCAAGCGAATCCTCGACAGCGGGGTCCAGTTCACAGAGATGAGCCGCCAGCAGGCGGAGGCAGTGGTCAAGTCGTTGGTCAAGGCCGGCGACGTCCGGCGCAAGGAGGCCGACCTCATGGTCTCCCAGCTCGTCGAGCGCGGCAAGTCCACCACCGCCTCGCTCGCCGCCAACGCCCAGTCGGAGATGGCACGACAGGTGGGCTGGCTCGCCGAGCGCTTCGACGACCTCGAGGACCGACTCGAGGACGTCGTCGATCGCTTGACGTCGATGGCCCGCTCGTCGACGTCGAAGGCCACGACGGCGAAGCGCTCGGCAGCCGGGTACGCCGGCGCACGAGCCGCCAACACTCCGTCGACCAACGTCTCGGCGACGACCAAGTCGGCCGCCAAGAAGACGGGCGCGGCAGCGAAGAGGTCGGCCACGACGACGAAGAGCGCAGCGAAGACGGCAGCGAAGTCAGCGGCCAGGAAGACCGCGACGAAGGCGTCGACGGCGAACAAGGCGGCGACCAAGACGGCCAGCACCGCGGCGAAGAAGACCACGTCGGCAGCGAAGAGGACGACGACAGCAGCGAAGAAGACGACGACAGCAGCCAAGAAGTCCTCGTCGCCAGCAAAGAAGACGGCGGCCAAGAAGACGGCGGCCCGCAAGACGCCGGCAAAGACGTCGACGGCGGCGAAGAAGACGGCTGCGGCGAAGAAGACGGCTGCGGCCAGGAAGACGGCTGCGGCCAGGAAGACGGCTGCGGCGAAGAAGACGGCTGCGGCGAAGAAGACGGCTGCGGCGAAGAGGACGGCTGCGGCGAAGAGGACGGCTGCGGCGAAGAGGACGGCTGCGGCGAAGAGGACGGCTGCGGCGAAGAAGACGGCTGCGGCGAAGAAGACGACGGCGGCCAGGAAGACGACGGCGGCCAAGAAGACGGCTGCCCGCACGACGCCGGCGAAGAAGACCAGCTCGGCAGCCGAGAAGACGAGCACGGCCGCGACGAACACGACGGGCACTTCCTCGCCGGGCGGCACGACCTCGTCCAGCACGTGACGTGACGTCGCGGCGGCGGCTCGCGATCGAGCTGGTCCGTCGTCGACTCGTCGCCGATGTCGAAGAGGCAGGTTCGCTCCTCGACGCCGACCGAGTGCTGGTCAACGGCGCCGTCGCCGACACGCTCGACCGGCTCGTCGCGACCTACGACGCGCTCACGATCACCGACGTTGCGAGGTTCGTCGGGCGCGGTGGTGAGAAGCTCGATCGTGCTCTCGACGAGTTCGCCGTCGACGCTGCGGGACGACGATGGCTCGACGCTGGCGCCTCGACGGGTGGCTTCACCGACTGCCTGCTGCAACGCGGTGCGACGCACGTCGTCGCGCTCGACGTCGGGCACGGTCACCTCCACCCGACGCTGCGTGCCGATCCGCGTGTCACCGTCCGCGAGCGCACCAACGTCCGACACGCCGACACGGCAACGATCGACGGGCTCGTCGACGGCGTCGTCGCCGATCTCTCGTTCATCTCGCTGACGACCGTCCTCGGCGCGCTCGTCGCGCTGTGCAAGCCTTGTGCGCCGATGGTGCTCCTCGTCAAACCGCAGTTCGAAGCGTCGAAGGCGGAGGTCTCCGCCGGTCGTGGCGTGATCACCGATCCGGCGATCCACCATCGGGTGCGTGAGACGATCGACGCCGCGTTGACAGCGCTCGGCGTGACGGTGCTCGGATGGGTGACGTCGAACGTGACCGGCGCCAACGGCAACCTCGAGCTGTTCGTCCATGGCCGGACGCCAAACCCCGACACGTCCAAAGGTGACTGATGAGCGTCGTTGCGATCGTCGCCCACCACGAGCGCGCCGACGCCCCGAGGCTCGTGCGCGAGGCGGCGACATGGCTGACCGACCACGACCACGAGACGTGGGTGCACCCCGATGACGCGGCGGCCATCGGTCTCGACGAGCTCGCTGCGGGCGACGGCCGATCGCTCTCCGACGCCGACCTCGTGCTCAGCCTCGGAGGCGACGGCACGATGTTGCGCACGGTGCGCCTGCTGGACGGCGCACCCGTGCCGATCCTCGGCGTCAAGCTCGGCTGGCTCGGCTACCTCACCGAGGTCGAACCCGAGGACATGATCGCGGCGCTGCGCCGCTACTTCGAGGGCGCCGAGCGTGGCCGCTGGGTTATCGACGACCGGATGATGCTCGACGTCACCGTCAACGGCGACACGCAGCGGCGTTGGACGGCGCTCAACGAAGCGGTCGTCGAGAAGTCGGAGTCAGGCCACACCGTGCGGCTCCAGGCGATCATCGACGGTGAGCCGTTCACGTCGTACGCCGCCGACGGCCTCATCGTCGCCACGCCGACGGGATCCACCGCATACTCGTTGTCGGCGCGTGGGCCGGTCGTGTCACCGCGGCACCGCGCCGTGCTACTCACCCCCGTCGCGCCACACATGCTCTTCGACCGCACCCTCGTGCTCGACCCGTCAGAGACCGTCGAGATCGAAGTGCTCGGTCACCGTCCGGCAGAGCTGGCGATCGACGGATTGCACGTCGCCACGCTCGCCGACGGCGACGTCGTCACGTTCGTTCCGTCCGACGACGCGGCGTGGTTCGTGCGGATGTCTGAACGCCGCTATCACCAGATCCTGAAGGCCAAGTTCGGCCTCACCGACCGCTGATGCTCGTCGAGCTGCACATCGAGCACCTCGGCGTCATCGAACGCGCCACGCTCTCGTTCGGGAGCGGTCTCACGGCGCTGAGCGGTGAGACGGGGGCGGGCAAGACGATGCTCGTCGAGGCGATCGAGCTGCTCGTCGGCGGGCGCGCCGACGCCGCCGTCGTGCGCACGGGCGAGGCCGAGGCTCGCGTCGAGGGACGATTCGTCGTCGGCGATGACGAGTTCGTGCTGTCACGGGTGATCCCGGCCGATGGTCGCTCGCGTGCCTACGTCAACGGTCGGCCGGCGACGGCGGGGACGCTCGCCGAGCTGACATCGGGCCACGTCGACCTCCACGGTCAGCACGCCCACCAGAGCCTGCTCGGCGCGACGGCGCAGCGGCGAGCGCTCGACCTTGCAGGCGCCGTGGATCTGGGACGGCTGCGCGCAGCGCAGGGCGAGGTCGCCACGATCGAAGCCGAGCTGGCGACGCTCGGCGGTGACGAGCGGACGCGGGCACGCGAGCTCGACCTGTTGCGCTACCAGCTGGCCGAACTCGAGGCGGCTGGATTCGGTGGCCCCGAGGTCGACGTCGACGAGGAGTCAGAACTCGACGGCGAAGAGCTGCTGCTCTCCGATGCCCAGGGGCATCGCGACGCCGCAGCGGGCGCGAGAGAAACGATCAGCGGCGAGCGAGGGGCGCGAGAGCTGCTGGCCGAGGCGCTCGCCGCGCTGCGCGACAGCGTCCCGTTCGAGCCGGAGTCGGCGCGACTCTCTGCGCTCGCCGCCGACCTCGACGATGTCGCCGACAGCCTGCGGCGTCGCGGTGAGGGGATCGAGGACGATCCGGCGCGTCTCGACGAGATCCGCCGCCGGCGGCAACTGCTTCGCGAGCTGTGCCGCAAGTACGGCGACACACTCGCCGACGTCGTCTCGTTCCATGGCGAGGCGAGCGCCCGCCTCGCCGAGCTGGAGGGGCACTCCGTGCGCGTCGAGCAGTTGGCGCAGCGTCGTGTCGAGGCGCATCGGACGCTCGTGACCGAGGCGCTCGCCGTCGGCGACGCGAGGCGGCGGGCAGCAGCCGGCCTGGCGTCCTCGGTGGAGCAGCGGCTCCGCACGCTGGCGATGCCCGATGCTGTCGTCACCATCTCGGTCGGCGAACGCGAGGTCGACCCGGCTGGCGACGAGGTCTCGTTCCTGTTGGCGGCGAACCCGGGCACGGCACCGCAGCCCTTGTCCAAGGTCGCCTCGGGCGGCGAGCTGGCGCGAGCGATGCTCGCGCTGCGCCTCGTGTTCACCGACGCCGGCGGGGCCGGTGACGCCCGTGAGACCAGCGAGACCGGCGAGACGACGTCCACGCTCGTGTTCGACGAGGTCGACGCAGGGGTCGGGGGAGCGGCGGCACTCGCGGTCGGCGGGGCGCTCGCCGATCTCGGGCGCCGCCACCAAGTGCTCGTCGTCACGCACCTCGCCCAGGTGGCATCCGCCGCCACCCAGCACATCGTCGTCGAAAAGGCTGTCGCCGGCGGAGTCACGACGGCTACGGCGCGCTCGCTCGACGGCGACCGCCGCGTCGAGGAGGTCGCACGAATGCTCTCGGGCTCACCGGCGAGCAGCTCGGCACGTGCACACGCTGCCGAACTGCTCGGTCGCTCGCGGTGACGATTCGGCGTCGCCCGGCGCCGACGTGGAGACCGACGTGCCGAGGCGGTTCAGGATGCGGCGCGGGTGAACACATCGGTGAAGCCGAGTTGCTCGGCTCGGTCGAGTGGTTCGGTGTTCGGAGGCGCCGGCTGGATGGCCGGCTGGGGTCGTCGTCGTGGTGGGTCGGTGGAGGCGATCAACCGGTTGTCCTCGTGGAGGTCGAGGCGACGGCTGCCGGCGTGCAACGTCATCTGCCAGCGGCTGCTGCGATGCAGGAGGTGGTGGTGGTGCCAGCACAGCAGCACGAGGTTGTCGGTATTGGTGGGACCTCGCTGGGTGCCCTCCCAGAACCGGACGTGGTGGGCTTCGCAGCCCCA
>JACDGA010000481.1 GCA_013815505.1 Acidimicrobiia bacterium | reverse complement strand
CTCTCGTTCGAGGACCGCATGGCGACCGCGGTGTTCGACGTCCACGAGCGCGCCCACATCGTCGTCGACGCTGCCGTGTGCCTCGACTGCTCGACGCGACGCTGTGTCGTCGCATGCCCCGCCAACCTGTTCGTCCCGACGGCCGACGGCGGCATCGTCTTCAACTACGAGCAGTGCTTCGAGTGCGGCACCTGCTACCTCGTCTGCAACGAGGAGGGAGCGATCTCGTGGTCGTACCCCGAGGGCGGGTACGGCGTCGTGTTCCGGCACTCGTGATGCACGTCGCCGTCTGCTGGAAGTGGCTCGACGACGAGCGACACGCGCCGCGCGGCGTGTCGGCCGCTGACGAGGCGGCGCTCGAGATCGGGCTGCGGATCGCCGGCGACGACGGCGTCGTGTCGGTGTGGTGTGCTGGCCCTGCCGCCGCCGACGGCGTGCTGCGCGAAGCGATCGCCTGCGGAGCACGCACTGCGGTGCGTCTCGACTCGACCGGGAGCGCGCCGAGCAGAGCTGTCGCTGTCGCGCTCGCCACCGGGATCGACGCCGATGCCGGCATCACCATGGTCGTCTGTGGCGACGCCTCCGCCGATCGGGGCAGCGCCACGGTGCCGGCGTTCGTCGCCGCCGAGCTCGGCTGGCCTCAGGCCCTCGGCCTGATCTCGGTGACGTCGCAGGCGGACGGCACGATCTCGGCGCTGCGTCGCCTCGACCAAGGACGGCGGGAGCGGCTCGCCATCGTGCCATCCGCGGTGCTCTCGGTGGAGGGCACCGCAGCCCGTCTGCGGCGGGCCGGTCTCGGCGACGTGCGCGCCGCTCGAGCGGCAACGATCGTCACCATGCCGGGTCCGAGCGAGCCCGACCAACCGCTGTCGACGCGACCGTTCCGGCCGCGGGCACGGGTCGTGCCCGCGCCCGACGCGGACGATGTGCTTGCGCGGGTGCGGCAGCTCGCCGATCGCGACGAGCCGTCGCACGCCGTCAACGCCGAGACGCTCGCCCCACCCGCAGCTGCGGCGAGGATCGTCGAGCGGCTGCGGGCGTGGGGCTACCTCGACGAGCCATGAGTCCGTCCGTGGCGCGCTACCTGCTCGACGCCGACACGTACCGCGTCGGGCGGAGCGCTCTCGTGTTCGGCGGCTCTCCACCACGCCTGTTCCGCTTGTCCGACGGCGGCGTGCGCGTGTTCGAGGCCGTCGCCGCCGGCCGGCACGTCAGACCGGGACCGCTCGTGCGCCGCTTCCTCGCAGTCGGCGCGATCCACCCCGACGTCGATCTCGCCAGCGACATGCCCGACCTCGATCTCACGACGACGTCCGTCGTGATCCCTGCTCGCAACCCCTCGCCCGTTGCGCTCGCCGCGCTCGTCGCCGGGCTCGGCCCTGTTCACGAGATCATCGTCGTCGACGACGGATCGACTCAACCGATTGCTCCGCTCGACGGCGCCACCGTCGTGCGCGTCGGCACGCCGGGCGGTCCGGCGAGTGCTCGCAACCTCGGGCTCGAACTGTGCACGACCGAGTTCGTCGTGTTCGTCGACAGCGACGTCTCGGTCGACGGCACCGACGCCGTCGCAACGTTGCTCGCCCACTTCGTCGACGAGACCGTCGTCGCCGTCGCTCCTCGTGTGCGCACCGTCCCGGCAGCCACCACCCTCGGGTCGTACGAGGTCGCCAACAGCCCGCTCGACCTCGGCGCTCGACCGGCGCTCGTCGGACCGGGGCGGCGAGTGAGCTATGTGCCGACGACGACGCTCGCGACGCGCGCCGACGCCGTTCGGGCGGTAGGCGGCTTCGACGAGTCGTTGCGCTTCGGCGAGGACGTCGACCTCGTGTGGCGGCTCGTCAACGCCGGTGGGGTGTGCCGCTTCGAGCCGAGGGCGATCGTGCACCACGCGCCGCGACGGACGTGGCGAGCGTGGGCGCGCCAGCGCGTCGACTACGGCACGTCGGCGGCGCCGCTGGCGCGCCGTCACCCGGATCTGCTCCCGGCGGTTCGGATCGGTAGGTTGCCGGCCGCCACGCTCGTTGCGGCGGCGGTCGGCGCACGGCGCACGGCGTTGCTCACTGCGATCTCCTCTGTCGTCGCGCTGACGGTCCGACTTCGCCGCATGGGGCTGCCCACCGGACCCGCCGCCGTCACGTCGACGCGACTCGCGCTCGGTGCGCACGTCGCCATCGCCGGCCAGCTCGCCGAGGTCGTCCGCCGTACGTGGTGGCCGATTGCGCTCGTCGCCTCCACGTTCTCGCGCCGTGCGCGTCGGGTC
>JACDGA010000480.1 GCA_013815505.1 Acidimicrobiia bacterium | reverse complement strand
TCGAGCACACGCCCCTCGCGGTCGATGACCCGGAATCGACCGTCACCGCCGGCGAACGTGGCGACCGGCACACGCTCGCGGACCTCGATCGTCGCCCGATCGGGGAAATGCGTCGTCACCCGCACGTCCTCGACCCACGGGATCTCGCGGATGCGCTCTTCGTAGCCACCGGTGTCGAGCCGCAGCACGGGTGTGCCCTTGATGTCGGCGACGATCGGCGCCAGCTCGTCGCGGCTGTATACGGCGCCACCGACCTCGACCTCCTTGATCGAGAACCACGACGATCCGAGCACGGCGAGTCCTGCCACGACGACGAGCACCACGAAGACGGCGAGCGCCACCCACCTCAGACGCCGGCGTCCGTGTGCCTTGCGCACGGCATCACGGCGCTCGCGCAGCTTCGGCTCGATGCCGCTCGCCCGCGCCGCCTCGGCGCTGCCCACCACCTCGAATGACTTCGAGTCGTCGTCGATGAACACCGGGTTGCGCCCCTCGCTGCCCGCCGCGACGGCGGGATCCGGCGAATCCCCGACGGCAACCACGTCGGGTAGTTCGTCTGCCTCGATGACGACGATCCCGGGCGGACACGCGTCACCCGGGTCGGCGTTGCTCGTCCCGGCGGCGACTGCCTCGTCGACGATGACGATCGTCTCGGGTTCGTCACGATCGTCACCCTGCTCCTCGGCGTCGGCGTCGCTGTCCTCCCTGTCGCTGTCCTCCCTGTCGCCATCGTCTGGCTCGTCTGGCTCGTCGGCGCGCGTGGTCGGCCGGCTCGTGCCGCCGCTGAGCAGCGCCTCCACCTCGGGGCTCGTCAGGTCGATGTCCTTGCCGCTCGTGTAGTCGTCGGCCTCGAACATCGATAGCAGCTCGTCAAGAACCGCCCTCGACGGACGGTCGTCACCGTGAGGGGTGTCACCGCGGCGCTCGTCGTCGCCGGCGCTCACTGGTGCACCATGGTTCCGTGAGGGCAGCCACCCGAGGCCGACAAGACGGTGCACCTGTGAGCGCTGCGCGCGTTGCCGATGATTCGCTCGCTTCGCTCGCTCACTGGTGCACCATGGTTCCGTGAGGGCAGCCACCCGAGGCCGACAAGACGGTGCACCTGTGAGCGCTGCGCGCGTTGCCGATGATTCGCTCGCTTCGCTCGCTCATCGCCCGTCCTCACCGAATCCGACGAGGCGGACCTCCGAGCGCAGCACGTACCCGGTTTCGGCCGCCACGGCGGCTCGGACATGCTCGATCACGGCGAGCACGTCGGCGCTGCGGGCGTGCGGTGCCGCTTGGATGAAGTTGGCGTGCTTCTCCGACACCCATGCGTCGCCGATGCGTGTGCCGCGCAGCCCGATGGCGTCGATCAACGAGCCGGCGCTCACCTCGCCGGGCACGGGGTTGACGAACACCGACCCGCAGTTCTGGCCTCCTGGCTGGTGCTCGCGACGCCATCGCACGATCTCGGAGATCCGCTCGAGCGCAGGTGCCGGCTCGCCGCGCCGTAGCGCCAGCCGGACCGACACGACGAGGTCGTCGTCGCCGACGCCCGACGAGCGGAAGGCGAGACCGAGATCGTCGCGGGCAACCACGAGCGCCCCGGCGCCAGACGCGATCGAGACGACGGTGGCATCGACGAGCACCGCCGCCATGTCGGATCCGTGACCGCCGGCGTTCATCTTCACGGCACCGCCGATCGATCCCGGGATCCCGACGGCCCACTCGAACCCGACGATTCCCGACGACGCCAGCCGCCGGGCAAGCGACGGCAGCGACGCCGCACCGGAGACGGTGACGACCACGCCGTGCGACGTGTCCTCGACGTCGCCGAACATCTCCCCCCCAGCGCCAACGGCAGGGAGGTCGGCGAGCGTGACGGCGAGCCCGGCGAAGCCACGGTCGGCGACGAGCATGTTGGATCCCCGCCCGACCGCCAGCACGGGAAGTCCCGTCGCCTCGCGCGCTGCTGCGACGGCGGCGAGGTCGGCGAACGACGTCGGGCGCACCAGAACCGCAGCGTGGCCACCGACCCGATACGTGGTGAACGGGGCAAGCGGCACGTTGCGCTGTGCGGATCCGCCCACGAGTGACGCTGCACGGTCGAAGAGCCCGGTGTCGTCGGATGTGACGTCCGCCATCAATACCCGTCTCATCGCAATGCGGGAGAGAAGGCGTGACGTCGCACCATCACCTCGTCGGGAAGCGACGCGACGTCACCACACCCCATCGAGACGCAGACGTCACCGTCACGGACCTCGGTGGCCAGGTAGCGGAT
>JACDGA010000479.1 GCA_013815505.1 Acidimicrobiia bacterium | reverse complement strand
TCATTGGTGCACCATGGCCGCGTGGACGAGCGACAGGGACGACGGGCGGTGCACCAATGACCGCTCCGCTGCTTCGCAGCGGGCACCGCAACGATGGTTCGCTCGCAGAGCTCGCTCACCCGAGATCTCCGTAGACCCAGCGCGACCGCGCGCGCTCGACGACGTCGATTCCCGGGCCGCCGTTCGTCAGCGGCTCCGGCCGATCATCGCCACCGGCGAGGGCGGCCAGCACGCCTCGCGTCGAACGTTGCAGCGCGGCGAGGTCGTAGCCGCCTTCGAGGACCGCGATCGTGCGGCCCACCGGCACGAGAGTGTTGGCCCGCTCGGTGAGCACGGCGAAGTCGCCGGCCGACAGTGCGAGCTCGGCGAGCGGGTCGTCGCGGTGAGCGTCGAAGCCGGCCGAGATGATGAGCCACGTCGGGGCGAAGCGTTCGGCGACGGGCACGACGACCTCGTCGAACGCACGCAGGTACGCCTCGCCCGTGGTGCCCCTCGGGAACGGCAGGTTGACGGTGTAGCCCTCACCGGCGCCCGATCCGGTCTCGTCGGCGGCACCGGTACCCGGGTAGAGCGGCCACTGGTGCATGCTCACGAACAACACGCGGGGGTCGTCGTAGAAGATGGCCTGCGTGCCGTTGCCGTGGTGGGCGTCGTAGTCGAACACCATGACGCGCTCGCCGGCATCGGCGAGGGCGGCCGCCGATACGGCCACGTTGGAGAGCAGGCAGAAACCCATCGCCTCGTCGGAGAGGGCGTGATGCCCGGGCGGCCGGATGGCACAGAACGCGGCGTCACCGCGACCCTCGCGCAGCGCGCGGATTGCACACAGCCCCGCCCCCGCCGCGAGGCGCGCGACCTCGAACGACGTCGACGACATGCACGTGTCGGCGTCGAGCCAACCACCGCCCTCTTCGCCGTACCGGGCGAGCGAGTCGAGGTAGGCGCGCGGGTGCACACGCGCCAGGTCGTCGTCGCCGACCGGCTGCACCTCGAGCGGCGTCACGGCGCCGTCGAGCACGTCGTCACGGGCGCCACGGCACACCGCACGCAGGCGATCGGGACGCTCGGGATGCCGTGCGCCAGCAAGGTGTTCGAGACACCTGTCGTGCGAGGCGAACAGCACGGTCACGCCGGTCAACCCTACGAGCAGAGATCAGCCACCCGGCAACCGCTCGGCGAGGGTACCGTCGCTCGGGATGGAGGTGATCGAGGTACATCGCTGGCCATCCGACGACACCATCGCGCAGCTCGTCGTGGTCGACCACCGGCGCCACCTCGACGCCGCCGACATCCGACAGTCCGTCGCCCACGCCCGCGCCGGTCGCCCCACTGCCATCCGCACCGGCGCGCTGTTCCCCGACGTCGCCGACGCCTTCGCCGCCGAGGGCTTCCACGTCATCGACACGCTCGCACTGCTGACCCGCGACGTGCGCCGCGGCAGCTACCGCGACACGCTCGCCGAGGCGCGGCGGCGGGCGTCGAAGGACGGGCTGCGCATGCGTCCCCTCCGCCGACAACGACTCGCCCGCGCCGCCGATGTCGACCGGGCCGCGTTCGGTGACGACTGGGGGCACAACGCCGCCAGCCTGTCCCGGATCGCCGAGGCGACACCGCGGAGTCGCCAGCGCGTCGTCCTCGCCGCCCGCGACGTCATCGCCTTCGCCATCACCGGGTTCGGCGAGCAACGCGGGTACCTGCAACGCATCGCCGTCGAACCGAGCCACCAGCGACGCGGTCTCGGGCGCCTGCTCGTGCTCGACTCACTGCACTGGCTCGGCCGCCAGGGCGCGAACGCGGCGATGGTCAACACGGGCACTGACAACACGGCGGCGCTCACGCTGTACGAGACACTGGGTTTCCGAACCGTGCGCGACCGGCTGCGCGTGATGGAACTGACGCTCGATGGCTGACCGTCGCCCACTCGTCGTGCTCGCTGCCGTCGCCGCCACGGTCATGATCGCTGCGCTCCCGCGATCGACCGACTCGGCCGGCGACCCCGACGGCTTCACGCTCACGCTCGTCGACCAGTCCTACAGCGTGCGCGCCGGCGACGACCTGCGCTTCGCGCTGACGCTCGCCGGCCCGGTCCCCGCCGACGTGCTGCCGACGACCACCACCACGACCACCACCACGACGACGACCACCACGTCGACCACCACCACGACGTCGACGATTCCAGAGTCGACCACGATCGCCCCAGTGGCGAACGCGCTCGGCTACCTGCCGGGCACGGAGATCACCTCCGCCACCAACGCGCCGGAGGAGTAC
>JACDGA010000478.1 GCA_013815505.1 Acidimicrobiia bacterium | reverse complement strand
GGCGTGCTGGGTCTGGCAGGAGATCCCCGTGCCCGTGATCGCCGCAGTCCACGGTCACGCGCTGGGAGGCGGGCTGCAGATCGCGCTCGGCGCCGACATCCGCATCGCTCACCCCGACACCACGCTGTCTGTGCGCGAGCTGCACTGGGGCCTCACACCCGACATGACCGCCACGCTGACCTTGACTCGCCTGGTCCGTCCCGACGTCGCCAAGGAGCTCACGTTCTCGGCCCGACTCGTCGACGGCACCGAGGCGGCGGCGCTCGGACTCGTCACGAGGTTGAGCGAGACCCCACGCGACGACGCGCTGGCGATGGCGTCCGAGTTGGCACAGCGCAGCCCGGACGCCGTACGCGGCGCGAAGGCGCTGTTCGGTCGCCTCCTCGACGAGCACGCCGCCGAGCAGTTCGCCGCCGAGCGCGAGACGATCGAAGGTCTCGTCGGAAGCCCGAACCAGGTGGAAGCTGTCATGGCCGGCTTCGAGTCCCGCCCGCCGGTCTTCCGCGACTGATGCAATTCGTCGACTACCAGGCAGCGTTCAAGACCGCACGCCTCGAGCGCAGCCCGGACGGGGTCCTCACGATCACGCTGCACTCGCGCGGTGAGACGCTGTGGTGGGGTGCGCTCCCGCACCGCGAGCTCGCCGATCTGTTCGCCGCCGTCGCGACCGACAGCGACAACCGGGTGGTGATCGTCACTGGCACCGGCGACGAGTTCATCACCCTGCCCGACGGTGGCGTCGGGGCGCTCGCCGCCGGCGGAGTCACGGCGACCGAGTGGGACACGATCATTCGCGAGGGCAATCGACTCGTGACGAACCTCCTCGATGTCGAGGTGCCGATGATCGCTGCGGTCAACGGTCCCGTCGCCGTGCACTCCGAGCTCGCCGTGCTCTGCGACATCGTGCTGTGCACGCCCGACGTGTCGTTCCAGGACGTCGCCCACTTCCCGAGCGGACTCGTGCCGGGCGACAGCATGCAGGTCGTCTGGCCGATGCTGCTCGGCCCGAACCGTGGTCGCTACTTCCTGCTCACCGGCCAGTCGCTGCACGCCGGGGAGGCCCTCGCCCTCGGTGTCGTCGGCGAGATCGTCGAACGTGACGAGCTGCTGTCACGCGCGACCCAGCTCGCCTCGGGACTCGCTGCGCGCCACCCCGTGCTGCTGCGCAACACCCGCCACGCGCTCGTGCGCCCACTACGGCGGGCGATGGCCGACGACCTCCACACGGGGCTCGCGCTCGAGGCCATCGCCTCGATCGCAGCCGGCGACGAGGGCCGACGCGAAGAGCCGGAAACGCCTCCGAACGGAGCTGCGTGAGAAGGTCCCTCGCCCCCTAGAGTGGCGCGTTCACCGTTCGGGTCAGCGTCGCCCCGGGCCCTCCACCCAAGCCGATCCCGACTTCTGTGGAAGAGGACCATGACCGCGACCAACCGACGGGCTGATCTCTACGATCCGCGTTTCGAGCACGACTCCTGCGGTGTCGCGTTCGTCGCGCACATCAAGGGAGTCGCCAGCCACCAACTCGTCGTCGACGGGTTGACCGCGCTCACGAACATGGAGCATCGCGGCGCCACGGGTGCCGAGGCCGACACGGGCGACGGCGCCGGCATCCTGCTGCAGGTGCCCGACCGCTTCCTGCGCGACGTCGCCGCCGAAGCCGGGTTCGAGCTGCCCGAACGCGGTCGCTACGCCGTCGGCAACGCCTTTCTGCCCACCGATTCCGTGGCCAGGGAGAAGGCGCAAGCGGTGATCGAGGGGATCATCGCCGAGCAGCAGCTGACGGTGCTCGGGTGGCGCGACGTGCCCGTGCACGCCGACCGCCTCGGCGCGACGGCACGCAAAGCGATGCCGGCGATCTGCCAGCTCTTCGTCAGCGATCCCGCCGGATCGGCAGGCATCGACCTCGACCGCCTCGTCTTCATCGCACGCAAGCGGATGGAGCACGAGCTGGAGGCCGAACTGGCCACGTTCTTCGCGTCGTTCTCGGCGCGCACGCTCGTCTACAAGGGGATGCTGACGACGCCGCAGCTCTCGGCGTTCTACCCCGATCTCTCCGACGAGCGCATGGAGTCGGCGCTGCTGCTGGTGCACAGCCGGTTCTCCACCAACACGTTCCCGTCGTGGCCGCTCGCCCACCCGTACCGGTTCATCGCCCACAACGGCGAGATCAACACGGTGCAGGGCAACCAGAACTGGATGCGCGCCCGCGAGGCGATGCTGGCGAGCGAGCTGCTGCCCGGACTGGATCGTGCCTATCCGATCTGCACGC
>JACDGA010000477.1 GCA_013815505.1 Acidimicrobiia bacterium | reverse complement strand
CCGCTGGATCGTCCACGTCGACGGCGGTCGCGGCGCCGGGGCCGGGCCACGCCGGGAGGGCTACCGCCGGGCGATGTCGCGCGCCGGGCTCGATCGGTTCGCCGCCGTCGTGCCGGGCGACTTCACGGAACAGGCAGGGGCGGACGCCGTCGGTGCACTGATGGCGATGCGTCGGCTGCCGACATCGGTGTTCGCGGCGAACGATCTCGTCGCTGTCGGGGCGATCGACGCACTCGAGCGCGCCGGCCACGACGTGCCCGGCCGTGTCTCGGTCGTCGGGTACGACAACACGTTCTTCACCCGACTCGGCCACATCTCGCTCACCACCGTCGACCAGCCACGTGAGGCGATGGGCCGCCGTGCCTTCGAACTGCTCGCCGAGCGGATGGACCGGCGCGACGCTGCACCTCACCTGGTGCTGACCGAGCCGCGCCTCGTGCAGCGGGCGACGACGACGCCGCCGAGCCGCAGGTGAGACGCCCGCTGGCCGCGGCGGCGGCACTGATCACCATCGGCACCGTCGCGTGCGGCGACGACGGGCCGCGCTCGTCGCCGGCGATCGTGGCAGTGCGGGTCTCGGGGTGCGAGCTGCGCGACGAGCTCGCCACCGGCATCGTCGTCGCCGACGGGCTCGTCCTCACCGTGGCACACGTGCTCGACGGGCGGAAGCGGGTGTCGGTCGACGGCACGGCCGGGTCAGTCGTCGCCGTCGACGAGCGCATCGACGCCGCACTGATCACGGCCGACGTGCGCGGGCCGGCAGTGCGCTTCGACGTTCTGGCACGGCCTGGCCCGGTGACGATCACCGGCAACGCGGCGTCGGTCACTCGCGTCATCGACGCCGACGTCGAGCCACGAGGGGGCGGCGAACCGGTGCGGCGCCGCGCGCTCGTGCTGGACGTCCCGGTGCGAAGGGGCGACAGCGGCGCCGCCGTCGTCGGCGCCGACGGGGCGGTGCGCGGCATGGTCTTCGCCGTGTCGACGGGTCAGGACTCGACCTCGTACGCCGTCGATGCAGGTGAGCTGGTGGCGTTCGTGTCGGCGGACCGCCCGGTGACGCCGCCCCCGCTCGGCTGTTGAGCCCCCGCGTCGGTATCCGGATGTCGCGTGCATGAGCGACGGCGGGAACATCGCAGGGTGAGTACGCTCGTCGATCATGGTGACGGCCCGTCTCGGAGACGCCCACCGCACACTCCGTGAGGTCGTCGCCGAAGAGATCCGCGACATGATCCGGCGCGGTGATCTGCAGCCGGGCGAGCGCCTGCTCGAGGACCGGCTCGCCGAGCAGCTCGGCGTGTCACGCAACCCGGTGCGCGAGGCGCTGCGCGCGCTCGAGAACACGGGCCTCGTCGAGGTGCGCCCACGGCGTGGCGCGCACGTCGCCACACTCGACCCAGAACGTGCCGTCGAATTGCTGGAGTTGCGCGCCGAGCTCGAGGCCTTCGCTGCGCAGCTCGCGGCGCGGCGGCGCACACCGGAACAGCTCGACGAGATCAGGGCAGTACTCGAAAGCGGGCGTGAGGCGACGGCGGCGAACGACGTCGTCAAGGCTGCGTCGGCCCACCGCCAGTTCCACCTCGCCATCGAACGCGCCGCCGCCAACAGCTACCTCGGTCCCGCAGTCGAACCGCTGCGCGCGCAGACCGAGCTCGTCTTCTCGCTGCTCGTCGACCGCAGGGGCATCGTCGGCTGGAGCGAGCACGTCGACATCCTCGCCGCGATCGAAGCGGGCGATCCGGACGCCGCCCAGCGGGCGACGCGACGGCACATGAGCTCGGTGCTCGACGACCTTCGCGACTCGGGCGCCGCCGCAGCATCCTCCACATGACAGTACGACGGCGCGTCGTCGTCATCGGTGGCGGCATCGCCGGGGTGTCAGCGGCTTGGGCGCTTGCCGAGCGCCACGACGTCACGCTCCTCGAAGCCGAGTCCCAGCTCGGGTCTCACGCGACTGGTCGCTCGGCGGCGACGCTCTCGGAGACAGTGGGTCACCGCACGGTCTGTGCCCTCGCCGCGGCGAGCCGGTCGTTCCTCGAACGGCCGCCGACAGGCTTCAGCGAGCACCCGCTCACCGGCTTGCGAGGTCTGCTCTGGATCGGGCGCGAGGGCGACGGTGACGCACTCGACGCCATCGCGGCGATGGCGGCCTCCGGCGTCGCGCCCACCGCTCGGCGCATCGATCCTGCAAGCGCGATCGCCATCGTGCCGGCGCTGCGCCCCGCCGCCGTCGCTGCCGGTGCCGTGTGGGAACCCGATGCGCTCGCGCTCG
>JACDGA010000476.1 GCA_013815505.1 Acidimicrobiia bacterium | reverse complement strand
CCACCTTGCGTGGCGCGAGGTAGATGTCGTTGTGACGTCCGAGGTAGCAGGAATCGTGGTACGTGATCCGCTCCTCGAGCGTCGCACCGCTGACGTCGAGACGACGGTCGGCGATGAGCTGCTCGAGTAGCTGGCTGTGGTGGATCACTTCGTAGCGGCCGCCGAGCTGTGGGTACTCGTTGAGCAGCGTGTTGAAGCAGTGGGGGCACTGCGTGATGATCTTCTTCACGCCCATGCCGTCGAGCATCTCGATGTTCGGCACGGCGAGCATCTGGAACAGGTACTCGTTGCCGCTGCGCCGGGCGGAGTCGCCCGTGCACATCTCGGACGGGCCGAGCACGGCGACGCTGATCCCCGCTCGCTGCAACAACTTCGCCACGGCACGGGTGACCTTGCGGTTCTTGTCGTCGAAGCTGCCGGCGCACCCGACCCAGTAGAGGTACTCGGCCTCGAGCGGCGTGCCGGGGTCGACGATGTCGACGAAGTCGAGGTCCTTCGCCCAGTCGCCGCGCTCGCCCTGGTTCATGCCCCACGGGTTGCCCTGGTTCTCCATCCCCCGGTAGGCGTTGCCGAGCTCGCTGGGGAAGTCGGATTCCATCAGCGCGAGGTAGCGGCGCATGTCGAGGATCTTGTCGAGGATCTCGATGTCGACCGGGCAGATCTCGTCGCACGCCTTGCAGGACGTGCACGCCCAGAGCTCCTCCGACGTGATGCGCTCGAAGAGCGAGTTGGCTGACACGGTGATCTCCGCATCGGTGCCGATGGGCGGCGACACGACGGGGTCGCCCGTTGCCGCCATCACCTCGCCGGTCTTCAGCACGATCTCTCGCGGATCGAGCGACTTGCCCGTCGCGTGCGCGGGGCAGACGCTGGTGCATCGCCCGCACATCGTGCAGGCGTCGGTGTCGAGCAGTTGCTTCCACGTGAAGTCCTCGACGACCGAGGCGCCGAATGACTCGAGTTCGGTTTCCATCAGGTTCGGCATCGGCTTCATCGCGCCCTTCGGCCGTTCCTTGTCGCGCAGGTACATGTTGAGCGGCGACGTGAACATGTGGCGCAGCATCGTGATCGGCAGGATGACGAGGAACGCCACGAAGGCGACGACGTGACCGATCCACCACCACTGGTGGACGCTCGTCAGCGTCGACTCCGACCAGCCGTCGACGAGCGTGCTGAGCGGGTAGCCCACGAAGCTCCAGCGCTCGAAGTCCATGCTGTCGCCCTCTGCCGTGCGCAGCGCGATGCGGAATGCCTCGGCGCCGAAGCCCGTGAGCCCGATGGCGCCGAAGACCCCGAGGATGACGGCGTGCTCGGGCTTCGACTTGATGCGGATCCGGTACGGTCGCTGCACGTAGCGCCGCAGGATGGCCCATCCGATGCCGCCGAGGAACACGAGCCCGGCCGCGTCGCCCACCATCGCGTACGCCTGATACGTGCGGCCGTGGAGGAACTTCAGGTCTTCTGGCAGCTGGTGATCGATCTCGAGCACGGTCGTGACGCCGAGCAGCACGAGGAACCCGAAGTAGATCATCGAGTGCATCAACCCGGCGGCGGAGTCGCGCAGCAGCGTGCGCATGTAGACGCCGGCGTGGAAGTCGCGCAGGCGTCGAGAGGCGTTCTTCCTGGTCGTGCGCCGGGGGGCGGGACTGCCACGCTCCCAGTTGCGCATGCGGGCGGCGAAGGCGAAGGCACCCCAGACGAGGAGCACGGGGATGATGGTGTAGAAGGCGAGCTGCAGCGGACCGGGGACGTTCTCGAAGACCTCGCGCTGGATCGCCGAGTCCGAGTGCCAGTCGAGGATCAGCGGGAGGATGCCGGACACGGCTGTACCGACCGCGAACGCGATGCCGAGGCCGATCGCGAGGTGGTGTGGCCGCACGCGCGACGTGCCGTTGCCGCCGGACGGTTCGACGGGCTCGGCGTCGGTGCTCATTCGCCCGCAAAGCTAGTTGACGAGTCCGCGACCGACCACGTCCCGGCCCACCACCGTCTGGGCGGGATTCCTCCCATCAAGCGCTCTGGGCGGGATCCGTTCCAGCAGTTGGAAGCGACCCCGCCCAGACCGTGTCGTGGGAGCGATCCCGCCCAGACGGTTGTGGGGGTACAGCTGTGTCGGTCGTCACGGGGGGTCGTAGCGTGGCGGGCATGAGCAATGAGCTGGAGCTTCGATCGCCGGCGGTACCAGGTCTCGGAGCAGCGGCTGCACTCTCGATCGGCGCCGGCGTGATCCACGCCGCGATGGTCGGCGTCCACGCCGAGCATCCGACGCTGG
>JACDGA010000010.1 GCA_013815505.1 Acidimicrobiia bacterium | reverse complement strand
AGCGGTAACAGCACGATCACGATGGGGAGGTCGAGCAGCCGCTTCAGTCGCAGCTTGTAGGACGGCATGGCGTGACTGCGCAACCGGACGAAGGGCATTCCGGCCACCTGGCGGACGCTCTGCAGGCCGAGCAGCGTCTCGCGACCGCTGACGCGCTGGAGGAACCCGATGCCCTCGTCCTCCAGCGAGTTGAGGGGCTGGGGGAACACGGTGCCGAACGCCGTCACGTCGAGCAGGAGGACGTCGGTCGCTCCGGTTGCGAGCACCGCAGCCGCGAGAGCGTCGGTGGACTCGACACGTCCGACGACCACGGCGTCGCGATCGCTGTCGGCGAGGTGGGCGTTGGCCATGTCGGCCTCGGTCACGGAGCCGACGAGCACGACCTTCGGCGGACCCTGACGGCGCAGCGCCAACCATCGCGAGATCCCCCGGTCGACACCGAGCACGATCGTTCCGACGAGCGTGAAGACGACGAGGCTCCCTCTCGGCATCAGGTAGCGGTTGAGGACGACGAACGCGATCGCCTGGATGCCGGCGCCGAGCGTCATCGCCCCAAACGCCCGTGGGATCCAGGGCCGGAAGCCGAGGCGCGGCTCGCGCTCGTAGAGCCCGAAGAAGTAGTTGACCGTGAGGTGGATCGCCGTCGCGACGGCGAACCCGCCGAGGTAGAACGACGTCGACTTCTCCGGCCACGCCGCGGTGCCGAACCGTGCGAAGTTGATGACGAACATCAGCGTGAACAGGCCGACGGCGTCGAGGACGAACAGGAACCGGAACCCGCGCTCCCACATCGCTTCGAGCGGTCCGTGCACGCGCCGCACGAACCACTCTGTCCCGGGGACGACCGGCGTCGGCGTGGATGGTGTGTCGTCCGATCCCTGCTCGGCGGAGGTGCGACCCTCGACGTGAGTCACCCGTGCCATCGACGGTCGAGCGTAACGCTGGATGGTTCCCGGTCACCGGGACCCTGGATGGTTCCAGGTCAGCGGCACCCTGGATGGTTCCAGGTCACCGGCACGGCGCGCCGGTACAGTCGCATGCCGTGCCGCACCGCTCGTCGCTCGCCATCGGCGCGGTGGCGGTGGCCACGACCCTGCTGACGTCGGGCCCGCTGTACCGCGTGAGGACGTGGTGGGGTTTCGACGTCCCGCTCGCCGACGATCCGTGGATCGTGGCGGCAGGGGTCGTGATTGCCGTCGCCGGCGTGCTGGTCGCCGCACGCGACCGCAAGCGACTCCCGCGATCGCTGTGCGTCGCTGTGATCGCAGTCGGTGCATGGCTGGTCGTCTCCACGACCTGGTCGACCGATCGCGTGACGACGCTGCGCGAGACGCTGCTCATCTCGGGCACGCTGGCGGCGGGCCTCGCCGCTGCCGCAGTGCTCGACATCGCTGCGCTCGCCTGGGCGACATGGGGCGGTCTGCACGTCGGTCTCGCGTGGAGCTTCGTCGCGATCTACTCGGATCGACCCGGCACGCTCGACCGGCGGGGTGACTGGGCCGGCATCTTCTTCAATCGCAACCTGCTCGCGCTGTACTCCGCGCTCGGCGTCGGTCTTTCGCTCGCGCTCGCACTCGACGCGTTCGCCCGATGGCGGGCACGATCGCCGGCCGGCTCCAACCACTCGCTCGCCGTCCTTGCGATCCTCGCCGCTGCACTGGCCGCGCTGGCCGATCTTCGGTTGCTCGCCGGCACGGACGCCGCCACGCCGGTTGGCGCGTTGCTGGTGGCGCTCATCGCCTGTGTGCTCGCCGTTCTCGCCCGGCGGGCCGTGCGCGCCGGCGTGTCCGCCGATCGCGTCACCGTGATTGGCGGCGGCGTGTTCGTTGCGGCGGTCGCGCTCGCCTATGTCACGCGCACCTCGTGGCTCGAGCGCCTCGGTCGCCGTGGAGACTTCACTGATCGAACCGACCTCTGGTCGGTTGTGTGGGACTGGTCGATGCGGCGGCCGCTCTCGGGATTCGGCTACCTCGGCGCGTGGAGTGAGCGTCCACTGATCCGTGAGGTGCGCCAGGCGACGGGCAAGCGGCTGACGTCGGCGCACAACTCGTTGCTCGAGGTGCTCCTCGGTGGCGGCGTCCTCGGCTTCGTTGCGTTCGTCGCGTTCGTTGTCGTGGTGTTCTGGCTCACCGCCCGCCTCGCCCTCCGCCGGCCGGGCGTGATCGGGCTCCTGCCGTTCGGCATCGTCGTGTTCGTGCTCGTCGAGAACCTCACCGAGACACTGTTTCGCGGCAGTCAGCTCGTCGTTGCGCTGCTCGCCGGCGCAGGGGCGGCAGCGTGGGCAGCGGACAGGGCCGACCCGGCTGGTGCTGCCGGTCTGGCGTCAGGCGCGGGTCCACGACGCGGCGATGACGAGCGCGTCGAGCAGGGCGAAGGCGAGCGCGTGCGGCCCGTGATGGAGTAGGACATCTCGTCGGGCGGCTCCTGCGATCCGCCGACCGAGGCCAGGATCGTCCACCATCGACTCGATGTGCGCGCCCCACGCCGCGATGTCCTTGGCGACGAGTCCAGTCGTGCCGTGGCGGATCGTGCCGCGCACGTCGCCAGCCGCCACGGTGACGAGGGGGCTGCCGGCGAGCGAGGCATTGAGCCACGTGGTGATCGTCGCCGAGTCGTGCGTGGGCAACACGGCCGTGAACGGCGCCAGCACCGCGTCGGCGCCTGCCAGCCTCGCCGGCAGGCTGTGCCAGTCGTGCAGCGTCTCGTGGCGGACGCGCCGGCCGATGCGATCGAGCCCGCGGAGGTGGCCGACGTCGCCGAGAACCTGCAGTCGCCACTTGCGATGGCGATCGAGGAGCGCCGCCAGCTCCGCCTCGACCTCCTCCCAATCCGGCGCGGCGTGTGGCGGCACGACAGCGACGAGCGTGGGTGCGCGAGTCAGCAGGCGCTTGCGGCGGTGCCGGCGGGCGGCGTCGGCGACGCGGATCTCCTCGATCCCGACGGCGTTGGCGACGACGAGCGCCGGGCGTCGCGCCAACACCTCGGCCCGAGCGGCGATGGAACGGGTGGGGGCGAGCACGCCGTCGCTCATGGCCATCAGGGCGAGCCGGTCGCTCGCCGCGTCGTCGTCGCCGTCGAACCCCGCCTCACTCGCGTCGTACAGGACCGTCGTGCCGCGCGAGCGAGCTTGCGAGATCGCGTCGCGCAGCGGAGTGGTCGCCTCGAGATCCTGGAGGATCACGAACGCCGCAGCGGCGAGATCGCCGACCGCCTCGGTGGTGACGTCGACGACCGACACCTCGGCGCCGTGCATCTCGAGCGCCTCGGCACCGTGCTCGGCGCGAACGCGCCCGTGGCGCGAGACACCTCGCGTCAGATACACGACGCGACCGACCGCCGGTCGCGTTGTGGCCGGCGGTGGGGTCCGGTAGCGCTCGAGGAGCGAGGCGGCATGCTCGTCCGGCGCCCGCAGCGAGATCGGGCTCGAGCGTGCTGCCGTCCTCATCGCGCCGAGCAACGTGGGGTCGTCGACGAGCGAGCGCATTGCGTCGGCGAGCCCCTCCGCGTCCCCCGCCGGCACGACGAGGCCGTTGCGCCCGTCGTGCACCACTTCCTCGGGACCGAGACAGTCAGTCGTGATGACGGCGAGGCCGGCGGCGAGCCCCTCGCGGGCGGCGACCGAGAAGCTCTCGCGGGCGATGGAGGCGATGACGAGCACATCGGCGCCAGCCAGGACGCGTTCGCGCCGGCTCGGCGCAAACGCCGGCTCGAAGGAGATCGCCGTCGCGGTCGCTGACGGACTGGTCGCCCTCGGTTCGACCCCGTACATCGCCAGTGTCCAGCCGCGGATGGGGCGCAACTGTGCCGCAGCGGCGAGCAGGACATCGGTGCCCTTCAGCGGGTGGTCGCCGCCGATGAACACGAAGCGCACGGTGCCGTCGTCGCTCGTCGTCGATCCGGGCGCGACCGGGTCCTCGGCGGCTGCCGCGGCGCCCGTCGCTGCGGTGTCGACGTCGTTGGCGTCGACGGTGATGCGATCGGGATCGACGCCGTTGGCGATTGCGAGGTCGCGCATCACGTCGGACGGCACGAGCACCTCGTCGACACGGTCGAGCACGCCGCGCAGTGCGGCAGCGCGCGCCGTGCGCCACGGCGCGTCGCGTGCGCACGGGCACGTCCCGACGTCGGTGACGATCGTGCACGGCCGCAGCTCCTTGTCGACGAGGAACAGCAGCGCACACCACCACCACAGGTCGTGCATCGTGACGAGCGTGCGGATGCCTCGCGTCAACGCCTCGGCGACCGGGCCCGCACCTAGAGTCTGCAACGTATGGGCATGGACGATGTCAGGTTTCAGCTCGTCGAGCAGGCGAGCAACTGCCGCAGCGGCGACGGGGTTCTCCCAGTTGTCGTCGAGGCTGGGATCCGTCCAGCCGTTCGACCCGATCCAGTGCACCGTGACGCCGTTGACGACCGCTCGCTCGACCTCGCCCTGTGTCATCCCACGCTGGATGGCACCGGAGAACACGTGCACCGTGTTGCCGGCGGCGGCGGAACGCTCTGCCATCCGTTGCACCGCCATCGTCGCACCACTGCTGAAATCCGGTGGGTAGAACGCAGTGAGGTAGAGGATGCGCATCGGGTCGCCTGGTCGCTCGCCCGGAGGTCCGCTGGAGCGACAGTAGCGGTCGCACCAGGAGCGCGGCGGTGACGGCGCTCGGCGAGCCGGAGACGATCGAGGGCGTCCGCGCCGAGCGCGACGTGGCATCGGCCCGATGTCGCGAGCTCGAGACCGAGCTGGGGGCCTTGCGCGGTCGCGTGCGGTCGCTCGAGCGGGCGATGTGGCGGCGCACGGCGCAACGACGGCTCGTCGCCCACACCGTGCGCCGCTTCGGGAAGTTGCTGTCGCCACGATCGTGAGCGCACCGCGCTTCTCCGTCGTCACACCCGTGCACGATCCGCCGCCGGACCTGCTCGAGGCGTGCATCGACTCGGTCATGTCGCAGACGCTCGGCGATTGGGAGTGGTGCGTCGCCGACGACGGTTCGCGGTCGCCTGCCGTGAACTCCCGGCTTCGGAGCCTGGCTGAGGACGCCCGCGTGCGGTTGCTCACCCATAAAAGGTCCAGCGGGATCGTCGCTGCATCGAACAGCGCACTGAGCCTTGCGAAGGGGGAGTGGATCGTGCTGCTCGACCACGACGACTGTCTCGAGCCACATGCGCTGGCCGCAGTCGCCGAGGCGATCGACGCCCGACCCGACGTTGACTACGTCTACACCGACGAGGACAAGCTCGCTCCCGACGGCACCCGCTACGGCGAGCTGCTGAAGCCGGACTGGTCGCCGGAGCGACTACGGGCGCAGAACTACTGCACCCACCTGTCCGTGCTGCGGCGTGCGGTCGTCACCGATGTCGGGGGCTTCCGCGAGGGTTTCGACGGCCGTCAGGACCACGACCTCATCCTGCGTGTCACCGAGCGGGCGAGGCGCGTCCATCACGTCCCAGAGATCCTCTACCACTGGTGCGTGACGCCGGGATCAGCTGCGGGGGATCCTGCAGCCAAGCCGCACGCGCAAGCGCTCGGCGTGCGCACGATCGGCGATCACCTCGACCGCGTCGGCATCGACGCCACGGTGCAGTTGACCGAGAACCCCGGCAACTTCCGTGTCGTCCGGCGGGTCGAGGACCCACCGACCGTGAGCGTGATCATCCCCACCGCAGGGACGTCGCGAGAGGTGTGGGGCATCGATCGGCCGCTGATCTACCGCTGCCTCGACTCTCTCTGCTCGGTCACCGAGTACCCGTCGATGGAGGTCGTCGTGGTCCTCGACCCGAAGACCCGCGGTCGCGTCGTGGCCGAGATCGAGCGTTGGCGCCGCCAGGACATCGCGTCGAGGATCGTCGTCGCGGCTGGCGACGAGTTCAACTTCTCACGGCGGATCAACCTCGGCGCAGGGCATGCCTCGGGCGAGCTGCTCGTGTTGCTCAACGACGACGTGCTCGTCGAGCAGCGCGACTGGCTGGAGCGGATGGTCGGCTTCACGGCCGAACCGGACGTCGGGATCGTCGGCTGCCGCCTGCTCTACGGCGACGGCACGTTGCAGCACGGTGGGATCCTGTGCAACGAGCAGCCGCTGCACATCTTCCACGGCTTCGCCGGTGACGAGCCGGGCCCGTTCGGGCTGCTGCAGATCGACCGCGAGGTGTCCGCCGTGACCGCGGCGTGCATGCTCACGCCGCGGCGGGTGTTCGACGAGATGGGTGGGCTGCCCGAGCACTTCGCCGTGGCGTTCAACGACCTCGAGTACTGCCTGCGTGTGCGCGAGAGCGGTCGCCGCATCATCTGGACGCCTCAGGCAACGCTCTCCCACTTCGAGTCGCAGAGCCGTGGTCGGGGCGTGTCGCCCGACGAGGTCGACGAGCTGTACCGGCGCTGGGACGAACAGCTCCGCCACGACCCGTACGGCAACCCTCAGTTTGCCCCGTACCAGGCGGAGTGGGTTCCTCGCTGGCGGGCTGACACGAGCCTCGGCATCCGTCGCAGGCTGCGCACGTTGCGCAACGTCGCCGACGTCGTGCGGCGCTCGGGCGAGCTCACTCCGTCGGTGAACGCGGCGCGGCCTCGACATCGACGTCGACGTCGACCTTGACCTCGACGTCACTCTCGACGCTGACATCGAGTGCGACGAGTCCCGTCGCTCGCGTCGGGTTGGCCACCTCGAACTGGTGCGAGCCCTCGCGCCAGTCGAACACCCGCCCCGTCGCACGGTCAGACAGCGTGAGGTTGAGCGGGTACTCGCCGTCGAGGAGCTCGACGTTGCGCACGTGGATGTGCACGGTGTGATCGCCGTCGAGGTGTCGTAACGGCGTCCCGAGGTCCTCCGTGTCGACGCGAAAGATCGGGGTGCCGTTCGGATCGCCGACCTCGATCGCCAGCACGGGCCGCTCGACGGGTGCCGCTGCGTGGAGATCGATCTCGACCGTGAACGACTCGCCGGGCAGCAGGTGCCGGCGCGATCGCTCGTTGGCATGACGCACCCGCACGTCGGTGAATAGCACGGGGCTCTCCGTGATGCTCGACGGGTCGTCGATCGGGGAATGGGCGTGCAGATATTCGCGGAACACCCGGATCGACTTGCTCGGATGCGCGTCGATCACCATCTGGCCGTGATCGAGGACGATCGCGCGCTGGCAGATCTGGCGCACCGTCTCGACGTCGTGGGTGACGAAGATGATTGTCCTGCCCTCGTCCTGGAACTGCTTGATTCGGGAGATGCACTTTGCCTGGAAGACCTCGTCGCCGACGGCGAGCACCTCGTCGACGAGCAGGACGTCGGGATCGAGGTTGACGGCGACGGCGAAACCGAGCCGCACGTACATTCCCGACGAGTAGTGCTTCACGGGTTCGTCGATGAACTGGGCGAGCTCGGCGAACCCGACGATGTCGTCGAACACGGCATCCACGTCGCGCCTCGACATGCCGTAGAACGAGGCGTTCATGTAGACGTTCTCGCGCCCGGTGAGGTCGTGGTGGAAGCCGGCCCCGAGCTCGAGCAGCGAGGCGAGCCGCCCACGAACTCGCACCTCGCCCGCCGTTGGCGTGAGGATGCCGGCGATGCACTTCAGCAGCGTCGACTTGCCCGAGCCGTTGTGGCCGAGGACGCCGACGGTCTCGCCCTGGTCGATGGTGAGGTCGAGTGGGCGGAGGGCGGCGAACTCCTCGTAGTTCGTCCGCCGGAACCGCAGGATCCGCTCTTTCAGCGAGTCCGACGGATCGGTGGCGATGCGGAACGTCTTCGAGACGTTGTCGACGACGACGGCTTCCACTGCGCTCGTCCCGCTCAGAGCGCTTCGGCCATGTTGGTCTCGGCGCGGTCGAAGAACCGCAGCGCACCGGCGAGCACGAGCACCGCGATCGCGCTGATCGCAACGAGCCACATCGCATACCAGCCGACGCTCTCGTCGGGCAGCAGGACGAGCCGCTTGTCGCCGATGGACGTGGGTGAGCCGTAGATCGCCCGCTGCAGCGTGATGACGACCGGCGTGAACGGGTTGGCCATCTGCAGCCACCTGCTGAGGCCGTTGTTCTCGAGCGTCGTCGCCGCTCGCTCGAACTGGTACAGGATCGGTGTCGCCCAGAACCAGCCGAGCACGACGAGATCGAGGAGATGGCCGGTGTCGCGGGCGTAGACGTTCATCGGCGCGACGATGACGGCGAGCCCGGCGACCACGAGCGCGGCGGTCAGCGCGGCGAGTGGGACGAGCGGCATGTACGCCCAGTCGACGGAGTGCCGGCTGACGATCAGCACGCCAGCGAACGCGATCGACTGCAGGCCGAGGTGCACGAGCGCGCCGGCGACGCTGGCGAGCGGTAGAACCGCTCGCGGGAACTTGACCTTGCCGACGAGCGTGGCGTTGTCGGTGATCGACGTCGTCGCCGTGAGGAGCGTCGTCGAGATGAACGTCCACATCAGCAGGCCGCACAGCACCCAGATCGAGAACTTCCCGAAGCCGGCCCCGAGGATCGCAAAGACGGCCGTGTACACGACGAGCAGGAAGACGGGCTGCAACATCGACCACAGGAACCCGAGCGTCGAGTGCTGGTAGCGGACCGTGAGCTCCTTGCGCGTCAGGTTGACGAGGAGCTCGCGGAACGACGCCAGCTCGCGCACGTGCTCGAGGACCGTACGTCGCTTCGACATCGGCCGTAGCGGGGGTGTACCCGCCCGGGTGGTGGACGCCGTCGCGCTCATGGAACGCACCGACGATACCGCGGGGTGCCCGGACGTGGGCGGTGTGCCACCATGATCCGGTGAGCGACCGGGTCGTCGTGTTCGTGCACGCCCATCCCGACGACGAGGCGATCTTCACGGGCGGCACGATGGCGCGGCTCGCTGCGGCCGGCGTTCCCGTGGTGTTGGTGGTGGCCACCGGCGGCGAGCTCGGCGCGGTGCACCCGGCGTACCACGGGGTCGTCGACGAGCGCGGCCTCGCCGACGTGCGCGCCACGGAGTGCGAAGCGGCCGCCTCGCTGCTCGGCGTGCGCGCTGTCGAGTTCCTCGGCTACCACGATTCCGGCATGGCGGGCGACGAGGCCAACACGGCAGACCGGTCGTTCTTCGCCGCACCAGTCGCGGAGCTGGCGGCGAGGATCGCCGACGTCCTCACCCGCCACAAGGCGTGCGCAGTGGTGGGATACGACGCCGACGGGATCTACGGCCATCCAGACCACGTGCAGGTCACGCGTGCGGTGCGGGCGGCGGCAGCGACCGCCGGCGTCGACTGCGTGTACGGCGCGACCGTCGATCGCGAGTACCTGCACTTCGTCGAGAGCCACATCGTGGCCGAGGCGGGGATGGTGGGTGATCTCGGGCTCGTGCGGTCGCACATCGGCGTGTCGTCCGTGGAGATCGCCGTGATGGTCGACGTGCGCGAGCACCTCGTCGCCAAGCGGGCGGCGATCGCCGCCCATGCCAGCCAGGTGCCGGAGTCGGCGAGCCTGTTGCAGCTGCCGGACCACCACTTCGCCGACGTCTACGGCTGGGAGTGGTACGTGCGCTGGGGCGCGTCGGGCCCGCTGGACGAGCTCTGAGCGCCTACTGCTCGCAGGCGACGCCGTCCTTGTCGCGGTCGCTCTTGGAGTTGGCGTAGTAGAGGGCGTTGCTGCGCTTCGGCGCGTAGCGGCGTCTCAGGCGCCGTCTGACAAGGGGCGGTCCTGCTTGTCGCGCTTGGCCGCCTTCTGCTCCTGCTTCCAGTCGCGCACCTTGGCGAGCGACTCGGGCCCGTCGATGTCGGCGACCGAGCGAGGCACGTCGTCGCCGAACTTGCCAGCAGCGTCCCGCCAGCCGTCGAGGCGGACACCCTGGCGCTTGGCGAGCAGGGCGATGAAGATCCTTGTCTTCTCCTCGCCGTAGCCGGGGAGGGTGCGCAGCCGTCGCGCCAGCTCGCCGGCGTCGTCGATGTCGGACCACATGTTCTCCGCCCGGCCGCCGTACCGCTCGGCGAGGATGACGCAGGTGGCGTGGATGCGCTTGCCCATCGAGCCGGGGAAGCGATGGATGGCCGGCTTGGCCACGCACACGGCGACGAACTCGTCCTCGCTCGTCGCTGCGATCCGTGCGGCGTCGAGGTGACCGAGCCGGGTCGCCAGCTTGTGCGGGCCGGCGAACGCCCACTCCATCGGCACCTGCTGGTCGAGCAGCATCCCGATCAGCAGCGCCGTCCCGTCTCGGTTGAGCAACCCGTCCGCCTCCGGGTCGCCCGTGATGTACAGATCGCCCAACCGTCGACCGGCGCTGTCGTCGCCGGCACCGTGTCCATCCATGCCCGAGACAGCGTATGTCGTGGTCTTCTGCACGCAAGTTGTGACGTGGGGCGAGCACGGGTAGGCACTCAGTGTGACCTCCCCCCACACGTCAGATCCCTCCGCTCACGTCGGCGAGACGTTGCTCGACGTTGCTCGACGTGTCGCGCCGCATCTCCACGTCGTCTCTGCTTCCCAGCCAGTGCCGCCGTTGCGGGCGCACAACGTCGTGGCGCTCGCCGAGACCAACGAGGGCAGCCGATCGGCCGTGCTGGCACTCGAGTCGCTCGAGGCGGACGACGCCAAGCTCGGCACCGTGGTGATGTCGGCCACCGAGACAGCGGGCGACACCAGCGCTCCAGGGACGACCGGCATGGATCCCGAGGGCGTCACCGGCAGGATCGTGCCCCGTGCCGTCAAGGGTGCGCTGATCGGACTCGTCGTCGGCGTGCTGGTCGTCGGTGGTGGCTCACTGCTTTTCGGGGTGGAGCTGCCAGGCGCGCTCGCTGCGGGCGCCGGCGGTGCGGCCATGTTCGCCGTGTTCGGTGCGCTCTGGTCGGCCTTCGGGGCGATGGGCGGCAGCGACGCCTACCGCCAGACGTTCGTGGACGAGTCGATCTCCGACCTCTCGATCGTGTCGTTGCACACCGACGACGCTGACGAGGCAGCAAAGGCCCGTCGTGCCCTTGCGGGACACGACGAGCTCCGCGTCTACGACGTCGACCAGAACGGCACCGCCACCCCGGCGACGCAGTAGCTCGTTGACTCCCGTCCTGTCATGCCGATCGTTGCCATACCGGCACGATCGGCATGACAGAACCGCCAGTGCGGCAGCCGGAAGCGATCAGGCGAAGGTGGGGTTCGGGGCGTCGGGGTCGATGTCGTAGCGGGTGATCGCATCGGTGACGGCGTCGGGTGAGACCGTCCCCTCGGCGGCGAGCGCAGACAGCGTGGCGACGACGACGTGGCCTTCGTCGACCTCGAAGTGGCGTCGCAGCGCCTCGCGGGTGTCCGAGCGACCCATTCCCTCGGTGCCAAGCGGTAGGAACGTGCGGTCCTTCGGCATGAACCGGGCGAGCTGATCGGGCACCGATGCCATGAAGTCGGACACCGCGACGATGGGTCCCGCCGACGCCGCGACCTGCTCGTCGAGGAACGAGCGACGCGCCTCGGCGCCAGGGTGCAGGCGGTTCCATCGGGCAACGTCGAGCGCGTCCTCACGGACCCGCTTGTAGCTCGTCGCCGACCACAGCTCGGCGCCGACGCCGTAGTGCTCGGCGAGCGCGTCGGCGGCGGACCGAGCGGCGCCCTGTGCAGAGCCCGAGAACCAGATCGTCGCCGGATGGCTGGCGCCTTCGGGCGCCGGTGCCCACCGATAGAGGCCCGCCATCAGCTGCCGATCGAGATCGTCACCCTCCGGACGCGCCGGCATCGGGTAGTTCTCGTTGTACAGGGTCAGGTAGTAGAAGACGTCGCGCTCGTCCTCGTCGACGCCGGTGCCGTACATCCGGTTGAGGCCCTCACGCACGATCGTCGCCACCTCGTAGGCGAATGCCGGGTCGTAGGCCTGGCACGCCGGCACCGTGCTGGCGAGCAGCAGGCTGTGACCGTCCTGGTGCTGCAGGCCCTCGCCGAGCAGCGTCGTGCGCCCGGCCGTGGCGCCGAGCAGGAACCCGCGGGTGCGCTGATCGGCGGCCTGCCAGATGAGGTCACCGACGCGCTGGAACCCGAACATCGAATAGAACGTGTAGAACGGCACGATGGGCACGCCATGGGTGGCGTAGCTGGTGCCGGCGGCGATGAAACTCGCCATCGAGCCCGCCTCGGTGATGCCCTCCTCCAGGATCTGGCCGTCGAGGCTCTCGGTGTACGACAGCAGCAGGTCGTGGTCGACCGACTCGTACTTCTGGCCCTGCGAGGCATAGATCTTCAGCTCACGGAAGAGGGCGTCCATGCCGAACGTGCGCGCCTCGTCGGGGATGATCGGCACGACCCGCGCCCCCATGTCGGCGTCACGGGCGAGCGTGCGCAGCAGTCGCGTGAAGCCCATCGTCGTGCTTGCCGCCTGCTTGCCCGAGCCACCGAGCAGCTCGTCGTAGGTGGTGGACGGTGCGAGCGTGAGCGGACGTCGCGTCGCCGTCGAGCGCGTCGGCAGCGGGCCGTCGAGCGCCTTGCGTCGCTCCATCATGTACTGGTACTCGATCGAGTCCTGACTGGGCCGGAAGTACGGCGGATCGTCCGAGTCGATCTCCTCCTCCGAGATCTCCTCGTGGAGGTAGAGCCGGTCACGCAGTGCGACGAGCTCTTCCTTCTTCATCTTCTTGATCTGGTGCGTGGCGTTGCGGCCCTCGAAGCCGGGGCCGAGCGTCCACCCCTTGATCGTCTTGCACAGGATCACCGTGGGCGCGCCGCTGCCGAGATTCTCGACGGCCGCCTTGTAGGCGGCGTAGAGCTTGCGGTAGTCGTGCCCGCCGCGGGGGAGGTTGCGCACCTCGTCGTCCTCGAGGTGGGCGACGATCTCGCGCAGGCGGGGATCGGGACCGAAGAAGTGGTCGCGAATGTAGTCGCCGCTCTCCACGGCGTAGCGCTGGAACTCGCCGTCGACGGTGGTGTTCATCTTGTTGAGCAGCGCGCCGTCCTTGTCCTTGGCGATCAGCTCGTCCCACTTCGAGCCCCAGATCACCTTGATGACGTTCCAGCCGGCGCCGCGGAAGACGGCTTCGAGCTCTTGGATGATCTTGCCGTTGCCGCGCACCGGCCCGTCGAGGCGCTGGAGGTTGCAGTTGACGACGAACACGAGGTTGTCGAGGTGCTCGCGGGCGGCGAGCGAGATCGCGCCGAGGCTCTCGGGCTCGTCGCACTCGCCGTCGCCGAGGAACGCCCAGACCCGCGAGTTGCTCGTGTCGGCCTGCTTGCGGTTGAGCAGGTAGCGGTTGAAGCGTGCCTGGTAGAGCGCACCGATGGGCCCGAGTCCCATGCTGACGGTTGGGAACTCCCAGAACTCGGGCATGAGGCGCGGGTGCGGGTAGCTCGACAGGCCACGCCCATGACGCCCGATCTCGCGGCGGAAGTGGTCGAGGTCGTCGGCAGTGAGCCGGCCCTCGAGGAACGCCCTGGCGTATACGCCGGGCGCGGCGTGGCCCTGGAAGTAGACTTGGTCGCCGGCGCCGTCACCGTCGCGTCCCCGGAAGAAGTGGTTGAACCCGATCTCGTAGAGGCTCGCCGAGCTGGCGAACGTGGAGAGGTGGCCACCGATGCCGTCGGCCTGCTTGTTCGCCTTGACCACCATCATCGCTGCGTTCCAGCGGATGTAGGCCCGGATGCGGCGCTCGATGTGCTCGTCGCCGGGGAACCACGGCTCCTGCTCGCGCGGGATCGTGTTGACATATGGGGTCGACACCGTTGCAGGGAAGCTGACCTGGGACTCGCGTGCACGCTCGAGCAGGCGCGAGAGCAGGTAGCGGGCGCGGGTCTTGCCGTGGACGTCGATCGCGGCGTCGAGCGAGTCGAGCCATTCCCGCGTCTCGCCCGGATCGGTGTCGGGGATCTGGTGGACGTACCCGTCGAAGATCATGGTTCCAGTCTCGCATCGTTACCCACGGGTACGCACTGGACCCGGGCACACTGGCACCGTGACCACCCTGTTCGACCTCGGCGAGACGAACAGCCACAGCGACCCCGTCTTCGTGTACACCGACGGTGCCTGCAGCGGCAACCCGGGACCGGGCGGCTGGGCGTGGGCCGTTGCGCCTGATGGGGTGCCGTCAGGCGCCGGTCGCGACGCGGCGACGACGAACCAGCGGATGGAGATCAACGCTGTGCTCGAGGCGCTGCGGACGCTCGGCGTCGCGCCACCCGGTGCCACCCCACCGCCCATCGTCGTCGTGTCCGACTCGACCTACGTCGTCAACTGCTTCCGCGACCGCTGGTGGATGCGCTGGCAGGCAAACGGCTGGCGCAACTCGAAGAAGCAGCCGGTCGCCAACGTCGATCTCTGGCGCCCTCTCGTCGAACTCGTCGGGCAACTCGACGTCACGTTCAAGTGGGTCAAAGGACACTCCGGCGACCGGATGAACGATCTCGTCGACCGCCTCGCCGTCGCCGCCGTGACCGCCGGCTGAGCGAGCTGGTCCGAGGTCAGGCGGCGATCTTGTCGACGGCACCGATGACGTCGACGAGGCCGGTGCCCTTGTCGAACGACGTCAGGTAGTTGCCCTGCTGCGAGTACGCCGCGCCATCGGTGTAGCGGGTCGCCGTCGACTTGAGCGTCGCCTCGATCGCGAACGGCGTCGCCGTCGAATCGGCCTGAAACAGCTGCGCGGTGATGCCGGCGATGTGCGGTGCTGCCATCGACGTGCCGCTGATCGTGATGAACGTCCCGACGTCTGTCGGTTCGGGACCGTTGCGAGGGTCGCCACCCGACGAGCAGACTCAAGACGCCGAAGAAGGCGAGCTGATTGAAGGCGCGGGAATAGTGGTCGTCGAATGACTTCGTGACCGTACCGTCGTCATTCGCAGTATTCTTCCTCGGTGATCGATGGTCCCGGCTCGTAAGTCACGGAATGCCCTCCTGAACTCGCGATGATCGAGTTCCGATCATCGCCCAAGGTCAGCGTGACGGCGATCTTTTCATCGCGCACTCTGCCAACCCATTCAGGCGGCAACCAGTCCAAGACTGGGGTGGCTTCTGGCGTTCGCCACCACCGCCCGTTGACTTTGCCGAGCAACTCGGCGCCGCAATGCACTCCGAACCGCACTCTCGTCGTCTGACCGGGTTCAAGAGTCGATGGAACCGCTGGGAGCACGTCACTGCGGGACGTTGTGCTCGACTGCAGCGACGAAGTAGTCGTGACGGTTCCACTCGTTTCTGGCACGGGCTCATCGATAGTTTGCGTTTGCGGACGATTCGCCAGCTGGACGATGAGTGCAACTCCTGCCCCCAGAAGGAGCAGTGCAAGCACAACGACAGGCATCCTTGTTTTCTGGCGACCGTCGATACCAGCCGGTGGTGAAGGATTGGGCGAGGGTGCACTGTCGGTAAGGCTCGCAAGCACGTCTCGTACACGGCGATCAGGTTCCCTCATTCGCGAGTTCCTTTCGGAGGATTGATTGAGCCCGTACGAGATGCCGTCGGACGGTTCCGACAGATACTCCCATTGATTCCGCGATCTGGCATTCGCTCATGTCATGCCAGTAGCGAAAGTAGACCGCGGCGCGTTGCCGAACGCTCAACCCTGCGACAACATCCTCGCAC
>JACDGA010000475.1 GCA_013815505.1 Acidimicrobiia bacterium | reverse complement strand
GCGCAGGAGGTCCATCGGCAGACGTCGCGCGGTCGCGCCGCGGCCTGACGGGCGGCCGAGTGCGGCATGCACGTCACCACCACTCGTCGCCATCACCGCGCCGGGGTCACTCGCCACCATCGCTGCCAGCTCGGCGTCACTCGAGGCGACGGCGACGTGCTCGGGTCGAGGGACCTCCTCACCCCACGGTTCGCCGCGCCGGATCGTCATGCCGGCGACTCCGATAACGCGGAGTCGGCGACGACGCCGCGCCGCGCGACCTCTGCGGCGCGGCGGGCGACCTCGGCCACGTCGGGGTCACCGATGACCGTGGCGACCTGGCGAGCGAGATCGATGACCTGCTTCATCGTGCGGACGAAGTCGCCGCCGCTCAGATCCTCCGTCTCGACGACGTCGGCGAACGACTCGCCGGCGATCCAGCCGTAGGCGAGCGCCACGAACGTCGGGTCCGGTGGACGGTGCACCAGCAGCGTGCGCCGTTGCTCGGATGCCGCGAGCCGGTCGCTGATGCCGACGATCGTCCGCCACCGGCGCTCGAAGCCTTTCGACGGGAACCACGGCGGCGGTGGCGGGTCGGGGCTGCGATGCTCGTACACGAACACGCACAGCAGCGCGCCGAGCGATGGGGCGTCGAGTCCCGTCAGCACTCCGGCGCGCAGGCACTCGACGACGAGCAGCTCCGACTCGTGGAAGACCCGGGCGAGCACGCTCCCCCACTCCGTGAGTCGCCAGCGCTCGCCGGCTGACTGCAGTTCCACGTAGCCGAGCTCGGTGAGGAGGTCGAGCACGCTGTCGAACTCGCGGGCGAGCGACGAGTTGCGCGCTGCGAGGCGGCGTTCGGCGGCGACGATGTCGCGCCCCACGCGATCGGCGTCACCGGCGGCGCGCAGACGGTGGCGGAGATCCGGGTCGGTCTCGACCGGATCGATGCCGTCGTCGGTTGATCGCCGAGCACTGCGCCCCGAGCGGCGCGACCGTTGCGGCGGATCGACGTCGACGCGACGGAGCCGGCGGGCGACGTCCTTGCGGTACGCGGGGCGGTCGGGCTGTGTTGCACGGGGCAGGTCGACGCGTCCGAGCACGTCGGGTGCGCTCGTGAAGTGCTCGGCGTCGAGCGTCACGAGCGTCGCCCGCGCAGTGACGGTGGACACCCGCCAGCCCTTCGCCCGTCGCGACCGTGAGATCACCACGCCCGGCCCGGCGTACTTTCCGCGGTTGACCCAGATGACGCTGCCCGGGCGGAGCGCTTCCAGCGAGACGTCGATGTCGTCGTATTCGCGACGCCGCTCGGCGCGCGATGTGTTCTCGCGGTACGCCCAGATGTCGCCGTAGGAGCTCTCGGCTGCGTCGCGCAGCTCGTTGTGGCGTCGGCGCAGCCGCTCGAGGCGTGCCTCCAGCGTCACGATCTCGCGATCGGCTTGGAACTGAGCGAACGACATCGTGAGCAGATGCCTCGCCTCGTCGGGCTCGTAGTTGCGGATCAGGTTTGCCGCCATGTTGTACGTGGGGCGGAACGCCGAGCGGAGCTGGAACGAGCGGGAGGCGGCGAGCGTCGCCACCTGCTCGAAGCGCACGAAGGGGCTCCACGGCACGACGGCGTGACCGCGGGCATCGATGCCGCGCCGTCCTGCCCGGCCCGTCAGCTGCGTGTACTCCCCCGCCGTCAGCGACTCGTGGTGGTCACCGGTGAACTTGGTCAGCTTCTCGATGACGACGGTGCGCGCCGGCATGTTGATGCCGACGGCGAGCGTCTCGGTGGCGAACACGACCTTGACGAGCCCGTCGGCGAAGCAGCGCTCGACGACGTCCTTGAACGGCGGCACCATCCCGGCGTGGTGCGCGGCGATGCCGGCGTCGAGCTGGGCGACGAACGTGTCGATGTCGAGGACGTCGAGATCTTCGCCGTCGAGCGACCCGAGACGGGCGTCGACGATGGCGGCGATGCGGCGGCGCGCCGTGTCGTCCGTGAAGCGCAGCCCGGCCAGAAAGGCGGCGTTGGCAGCTTCGGCGCATTGGCGCCGGCTGAATATGAAGTAGACGGCGGGGAGCATGTCTCGGGCCGCGAGCAGCTCGAGCGTCTCGACGCGTCCCGGCACAGACACCTTGCGGTCGATGGCCCGTGGTCTCGAGGCGCGTGATCGCCGATCGCCGGTCCACCCGCCGGCACCGGCGTCGGCGTCGAGCTTGGCGGCCGCCGGGTTCGCCTGGCCGTCGCGGAAGATCGGTTCGAGCACGAGCCGGTCTCGGGCGCGGTCGCGGGCGAGGTAGAAGCTCGTCA
>JACDGA010000474.1 GCA_013815505.1 Acidimicrobiia bacterium | reverse complement strand
GTCTGCCTCTTCGCGCGAGCCGGTGCGCAACCCGTGGTCGACGTGATGGGCGGTGGGCGGGCAGCCGGCAGCGGCGGCGAGGATCAGCAGTGCGGTCGAGTCGGCGCCGCCGGAGAACGCGCACGGCAGCGGCGTGCCAGGTGCCGGGAACCGGCAGCGCGAGAGCAGCGAGTCGACGGCGCGACCCCCTCGTTCAGGCGTCGTTCTGTCGTCGGCCGGGGTAGCGCTGCGACGACACCGACTTGAGGTAACCGCGGATGAGGCCGACGACCGTGAGAACGGCGGCGAGCGTGAGCACCACGCCGATCCAGAAGTGCCAGATGTTCGCAGCGATCATCGTTCGGAGCGTAGCGACAGGGTGGACGCGCTCAGACGGTGCGGTCGTCGACGGGCGCTGCGCTCGGAAGACCCTCGGACTCGAGGCACTGCTCGAGGCGGCTCAACAGCCCCGATGGCATCTCATCGCGCTGGCACTTCTCGGCGATGACCTGTTTCAGTTCGGCATGGAAGTCGAACGCGCCGAGGCAGTCGGGGCAGCCGCCGAGGTGCTGGCGGATCGCGTCATGGCCGGCCTCGGACAGCTCGTCGTCGAGGAAGGAGTCGAGCTCACGGAGTGTTTCCTCGCAGTCAGGCATCGTTGCTCCTCGCCTCTCTCGGCGTGTCCGCTCTCGGCGTGGTGGTGAGTCCTCGCGCCATGGCGTACTCGTACAACGCCTGGTGCATCCGCTTTCTTCCACGATGCAGTCGCGACATGACGGTGCCGATGGGGATGTCGAGCATCTCGGCGATCTCGCGGTAGTGGAAGCCCTGCACGTCGGCGAGCAGGACGGGCAGGCGGTAGATCTCGGGGAGCTCCTCGAGCGCTGCCTTGACCTCGTCGTCGGGAAACATGTCGATCAGCTGGTCCTCGGCCGACCGGCTGGCGAACACGGCGTCGATGTCGCCGAGGTGCCGGTAGAGGTACATCGATTCGACGTCGTCGATGTCGCTCTCGACTGGCTGGCGCTGCTTCGCCCGGTAGCGGTTGATATAGAGGTTCGTCATGATGCGGAACAGCCAGGCCCGCAGGTTCGTGCCCTCGGTGAACGACTCGAAGCCTCGGAATCCGCGCAGCATCGTCTCCTGCAGCAGGTCCTCGGCGTCGGCGGGGTTGCGCGTCATGCGCATCGCGCCCGAGTAGAGCTGGCCGGCGAAGGGCATCGCCTGCTCGCCAAACGTCGCAGGATCAGCCACCGTCGATCACTTCGCCAACTGCGCGGCGACGATGTCGATCTCGGCGGCGAACCGCTCGAGCATGGTGGCGAGGACGTCGCGCTCGTCGGGTTCGAGGTCGGCGAGAATGCGCCCGAGGACCACGGCGCGCCGCTTGCTGGCGGCTCGGTGCACGGCGGCGCCCTGTGAGGTGACACGGGCCAGAACGACGCGCCCGTCTGCGTCTGACGCGCGACGTGCTACGAACCCGCGCGTGACGAGCCGTTGCACGGCGCGTGTCGCCGTCGACGGATCGACCTTCAGGGCGTCGGCGAGATCGCTCATCCGCCAGTCGTCGCGCTGTATCAGCACGTCGAGCGTGTCCATCTCGCCGAGCTCGATGCTGTCAGGCCCGGTGCCGTGCATGTACTCCCGTAGCGCCTGCATGCCGGCGCCGCGGCGGATCGACCGCCACGCGAACCCGATGCGCCGCGCGCGTTCGGCCTCCACCGGGTCGCGCAGGTCGACGCCCGGTACGAGCGACCTGCGTCCCGTCGCGCCACGTGGTGCCATGCGTGGACCGTAGTGGTCGTTGGCCGACGACGACGCTCGCTCGATGGTGCCGCTGTGTTGCGGTTGTGTTACGGTTCTTGCATCCGCCTCTCACATCTCGATGGGCGCGACCAATCCACCTGGCGGATGTGTGTGGTCGTTGCTCTGGTCATCGTTCTTTCCGTTGTCGCCGATGGCACCCGACCTCCGCCTCGTGCGGCAGCCGCGCCCGTCGCCGAGGCCGTCCCTGAGCGACCCAGTTCGGCGCCCGGCTCAGCGGCGGCGGCGGCCGTGGTGGAGGGCCACCCGTTCAGCGCCCCCGCCTGGTACCCGTTGCGATCGAGCCGGATGGACAGCGTGAACACCAGCCAGAGCACGGCGGGTCGTTCGGCGCTGGTGGCATGCGTCGTCAACAACAGCTGCCCCAGCGTCCACCCGCAGGCCGTCGATTTCGCCGCCGACGCCGGTGACGGCGTCTATGCCGCAGGAGCTGGCCGCCTGCACATCGTGTCGGTGCCCAGCGGCTGCGCCGATGGCAAGACCAC
>JACDGA010000473.1 GCA_013815505.1 Acidimicrobiia bacterium | reverse complement strand
GATTCGCCAGGCGGCGCACCACCGGCGAGGTGGTCGACGATGTCGTCGCTGAAACGCTGCTCGTGCTGTGGAGACGACTTGACGAGGTCGTCGAGGGCGATGAGCTTGCGTGGTGCTACGGCGTCGCCAGACGCGTACTGGCGAACCATCATCGGTCCGCGGCTCGCGCTCGACGGCTCGTCGATCGATTGAGCTCGGCGACACACTCGGCGTCGTCGGCGTCCGCGGCAGTCGACGCAACCGGGAGGGACGGCGATGAGGTGCGCACTGCGCTCGCCACGCTGTCCTCCAAGGACCGACAGGTGTTGATGCTGTGGGCGTGGGAGGGGCTGGAACCCAGGGACATCGCTGTCGTCCTGGACGTGAGCCCGAACGCAGCGGCGATCCGGCTTCACCGGTCGAAGCAACGTCTCCGCCGTCAACTCGACAGGCGAAAGAGTTGGTCGGACGCCGGACAACCAACAGTTGGACATCCGGAGAACTGACCCATGGTCGACAACCTGCGCCAACTGCTCGCTCAGATCGATCCCGTGCCCGCGCATGTGGCTGTTGACGACGCCAGCAGCAGCCGCGCCCGAACGCTCTTGGAGGAGATCATGAGCACACCGATCAACACCACAACCGCGAAGGATGCCGGTCCGGGCCGCGCACAGGACGGCCAACGACGTGTTCCAATGCTGATCGGCGGCGTCGCCGCCGCAGCCATCGCAGCGGTCGCCGTTGTCGTGCTGGTGGTTGGCGATGACGACGCGCCGGCCAGCCGCCAGACGCTCGCGATCGATGCCCCAGGCACAACGATCTCGTCGTGTCTGCCGTTCGACGTGAACGTGCTCGCCGAGATGCCCGTCGCCTTCGCCGGGACTGTCACGGAGATGTCCGATACGACCGTCACGGTCGAGGTCGATCGCTGGTACCGCGCGTCCACCGGCGAGACCGATCTCGTTGACGTCACCCTTCCCGAGGAGAACACGTCTGCCGCTCTCGACGGTGTCGACTTCGCCACCGGGCAGCGCTACTTGCTCACCGCCACCGACGGCACCGTCAACGGTTGCGGGTTCAGCGGACGGGCGACCTCCGAGCTTGAGTCGGCGTTCGACTCGGCGTTCCCAGAGTGAGCCTGCGGCCCACTGCAACGGTGGCGAAGGACGGGTGACGGGCGCGTAAAGCGTGCGATCGACTCCCGTCCGATCATGATGTCTGCACCGTCTACGACATACTGTCGTAATGGATCCCGAGCGACGATCGAGATGGAGAAGTGCTCGGCTGATCTCCATGACGCTCGTCGCCGTCATGGCGATCGGCGTGGGAGTCGCGGCAGTGACCCGCGGGCCGGCGCTTCCAGCCTTCCAGGCGACCGGCGACCGGCGACCGTTGCCGGCCGAAGGAGCCTTTCCGGCGGTGACTGCTGGCGATTTCGAAGGGATGCTGGTCGGTCAGCGGGGAACGCCGGTGGTGGTGAACGTGTGGGCGTCGTGGTGCGCGCCGTGCCGGACCGAGATGCCGTTGCTGCAGCGGGCCGCACGGAACTACGCCGGGCGCGCCGTGATACTCGGCGTGGCGTCCAAGGACTCCCCTGACGCCGCGGCGGCGTTCCTGGATGAGTTCGGGATCAGGTACCCGAACGTGTTCGACGCGACTGGTGAGATCCGCGTCCGCCTCGAGTTGACCGCCTATCCCACCACGTATGTGTTCGGTGCCGATGGCCGGCTTCGGTCTCGGGTGATCGGAGGCGTATCCGAGCAGCAACTGGCCGCACTGATCGACGACGCCCTGTCGTGAACGACTACGGATTGCTCTTCAGCATGCTGGTCGCGTTCGCGATCCCGGGGCTCGTCGCCCGACGGTGGCCGCTACAGACGTTCGAACATCCAACCGGCTTTCTGGATGCCGCGCTGATGCCGGCGATGGCCGGGTTGGCGGTCGGCCGGGTGGCGGCGATCATGCTCGATGATCCGCGTTCCGTCGGACGGCTCGCCGACATGCTGGTGATCCGCAGTGGTGTCGAGTTCTGGCCAGGCGTTATCGCCGCACTCGGCGTCGCCGCGTGGTCCGCACGACGCGCCGGGACTGCGCCGATGGCCAGGCTGGTGGATATCGCGCCGTTGGCGATGATCGGGTACGCCGGCTACGAAGCGACATGTCTGTTTCGGGACGGGTGCTACGGGCCGCGCGGCGGCTTCGGGCTGCGTCCCGACGGACTGCAGGCGCGGATGCTCCCCGTCGGACTCCTCATCGCCGTGATCATCGCCGCCGGTGCAGTCGCCGTGAAGCAGATGGAGCAGCGAGGAAGCCTGCCG
>JACDGA010000472.1 GCA_013815505.1 Acidimicrobiia bacterium | reverse complement strand
GACGAGGTCGATCCCGCGCATCTCGGGACCGGGGAACATCAGGCCGCAGTCGATCAACAGGATCCGCTTCGAGGCGCCGTCGCCCTGTTCGAGCGCCATGCAGTTGCGGCCGATCTCACCGAGACCACCGAGGAAGGCGATGCGCAGCGGCTCAGCCACTGGACTGTTGCAGTTCGTCGTAGATGCGCCGTGCCTCGTCCTCGAGACCGTCGGGTTCGTGACCCATCGGCGGCCGGCAGTTGCCCGACGGTAGGCCGAGTGTTCGCAGCATCGCCTTGGTAGGCCCCGGATTGGGGCAGGCGTCACCCGTTTCGAACGCGTAGCTCGGCAACAGCGAGCGGTTGATCCGCTGTGCAGCGGTGATGTCGCCGTCAGCCCATGCGTCGAAGAACGCCAGCTGCTGGGGTGCGGTCCAGTGCCCTGCGACGCTGACCGTGCCGACGGCGCCGACGGACATGAGCGGCAGTGTGAACGCGTCGTCGCCGCTGTACACCTCGAAGCCGTCGGATGCGCCCGCGATCAGCCTGGCCGTCTCGGCGGGGTTGCCCGTGGCGTCCTTGACGGCGACGACGTTGGCGACCTCGCGGCCGAGGCGGCCGAGCACGGCGGTGTCGATCTTGCGGCCGGTGCGGACGGGGATGTCGTAGATCATCACGGGTAGCTCGGTGACCCCGGCGACAGCTCGCAGGTGGTGTTCGATGCCCGCCTGTGACGGCCGGTTGTAGTACGGGCAGAGGGCGAGGATCCCGGCGACGCCCCGCTTGGCGGCCTCGATGGTGAGGTGGCACGAGTGGGCGGTGTCGTTGCCGGTGGAGCCGGCGATCACGGGGATCGAGACGGCCTCGGCGACGGCCTCGAACAGCGTGAGCTTCTCGTCGTCGCTCAACGTCGGCGCCTCGCCCGTCGTGCCGGCGACGACGAGACCCTCGTGGCCCTGGTCGACCATCCATTTGGCGAGCGTCACGGCACCGTCGACATCGAGGTCGCCCTCGTCGTCGAACGGGGTGATCATCGCCGAGAGCATGCGTCCGAACCGTGCCATGTGACCCGATCGTACCGATCCATCTCATCGGCCATGACGATGCGGGTGTCCAGCGCAGCGTCGCACGGGTGTGGCATGGTTGGCGTGCCGACCGCGGACGTCTTCGAGATCTCCGTTCCCGCACGGCGGCATGCCATGCGACTCTTCAGGAGGTCAACGAATGATGCGACACACGATGGGGCCGATCGCGCTCCGCTCGCTGACTGCGGGTACTGCGGTCTGCTCGCTGCTGTTCGTGACGGCGTGCGGGGACGACGAGGACGAGAGTTCGCCGTCGCCAAACGCAACGAGCGAGCAGTCACCGGCAGCGGACACGACAGCCCCGGCGACCGAGTCGTCGCCGCCGACGTCTGCGGCGACGACGATGACGACGATGGGCGGCACCGAGCCTGGGGACACGGAGCCTGCGGGCACAGAGCCGGCGGGCACAGAGCCGCCGCAAGGCGCGGCGGACGAAGTCACCATCGCCGACTTCGCCTTCGATCCTGCCGAGATCGAAGTCGCAGCCGGTGCGACGATCACGTGGACGAACGAGGACAGTGCGACGCATACGGTCGAGAGTGATGACGAGACATTGATGTCCGACGACCTCGACAACGGCGCGACGTACGAGATGACGTTCGACGAGCCGGGGACCTACCAGTACGCGTGCGGCATCCACCCCAACATGGAGGGCACCGTCATCGTCAAGTGACGGCAGCCGCCGGCCGCGGCGCGAGACTTTCCGCTGTGAGACGGCGGACCTCTGCTCGTGACCTGTCGCGGCGACAATTCCTCACCGGAGCGGCGGCGACGGGTTTCGCGATCGCCGCCGGTTGCTCGTCCGACGAGTCCGGCGCGCCGTCGACGACCACGCCCACCACGCCTGGCACGACCGCGCTCGGGTCGGCGATGCCGGTGACCACCACCTCGGTGGCGCCGGGCACGTCCATCGGCAACACGACGACCACGAATCCGGCGGTCGACCTACTGGGCAATCCCTTCACGCTCGGCGTGGCGTCAGGTGATCCAGACGACGGCAAGGTGATCCTGTGGACGCGGCTCGCACCTGACCCGGCCGATCCGCAGCGCGCCGGAATGCCCGACGAGCCCGTCGATGTCGAGTGGCAGGTCGCACTCGACGAGGACTTCACCAACATCGTGACCGCGGGTCGGGACACCACGGACGCCGCCTTGGCGCACTCGATGCACGTCGACGTCGGCGGCCTGGCGGCCGGTGTCGACTACTTCTACCGTTTCACGGTCGGCGAGTTCATG
>JACDGA010000471.1 GCA_013815505.1 Acidimicrobiia bacterium | reverse complement strand
TCCAGCGCGGCGAACAGCCGCTCGTAGCTCTGGTCGTACGCCGACTGCGAGCTGGCAAACCCGCAGCGGTAGACGCCGTTGTTCACCTCGTGGAAGACGCGTTCGGCGATCTCGTCGATCTCGTCGCGCAGGTGCTCGGGGTAGAGCTCGGGGGCGCCGTCACGATGGTGTGCCGACCACTCGAGGCTGAAGTCGATCGTGATCTGTGCGAAGTCGTTCGTCACGACCTGCTTCGTCGGCACGTCGACGATCGCCGGCACGGTGATGCCACGCGGGTAGTCGGGCTGGCGTGCGAAGAACGCCTGCTGCAGGCGCTCGTAGCCGAGCACCGAATCGACGCCCCCTGGATCGAGATCGAACGTCCAGCTTCGCTCGTCGTGGGTCGGACCGCACTCGCCCATCGACAGCACGTCCTCGAGCCCGAGGAGCCGGCGCACGATGATGGCCCGGTTCGCCCACGGGCACGCCCGGGCGACGATCAGCCGGTACCGATCCGGCTCGACCGGCCACCCGTCACGACCGTCGGCGGTGATGCGGTCGGTGATGTAGTTGGTGTCGCGCTCGAACTCGCCCTGAGACGCATCGCTTGAACCGGCCATCAACGCTCAACGTACCGTGACGCCGGTGTCGAGTCGCACGACGAGGTCGGCGGCGTCGATGACCCGCTGGCGATGGGTCACGGCGATGACGGTGCGCTCGCCGCGCTCCGCGAAAAGTCGATCCCACAGCTCTGTTTCGGTTGCCACGTCGAGCGCGCTGGAGAGATCGTCGACCACGAGCAGCTCCGGCGCTCGCACGAACGCCCGTGCCGCCGCCGTGCGCTGGATCTGTCCACCCGACAGCCGGACGCCCTTCGGGCCGACCATCGTGTCGATGCCGAGCGGCAGTTCGACGAGATCACGCTCGAGGCACGCCAGCCAGATGGCGTCGTCGAGTCGATCGGGCGCCTCGCCGAGCAGCACGGTGTCGGCGAGGCGCTCGCTGAACAGGCGCGGCACCTGCGGCAGATACGCGACGCGCGGCGGCACCATCTCGACGGATGGGTCGGCCACGACGTCGCCGTTCCAGCGGATCTCGCCCGATTCGCGCGGGACGAGCCCGAGTAGTGCCCGCAGCAGCACCGACTTGCCGGATCCCACGGTGCCGGTGACGACGACCAGCTGACCACGTTCGACGTCGAGATCGACGCCGCTGAGCTGCTCGTCGTCGTCCATCCGCACGGTGAGCCCGCGCACTCGAAGTGTCTCGAAGCGGTCGATCCCTCCGCGCAACGCCGGCTCGATGTGCTCGGGGTGCAACAGCGGCGGCGGGCCCGATCGCAGCCACGTGGTCACGGGCTCTGCCACCTGGGCGGGCTGGCGAGACGACGTCAGCCGGCTGAGTCGCGTCACCGAGACGTCGGCCTGCCGGCGCCAGATGGCATATCGGGCGGTCGTTCTCGGGAACGTCGCGAGCAGCGTGGCGTAGGACGTGAACAGGGCCACCTCGCCGACGCCGAGCGACCCGTTCCGGATCGGCGAGGCGACGGCGAGCAGGGCGAGACCGACACCGGCGTTCGCCGTCACGCCCGAGATCGTCTGCAACATCTGCGACCCGACCTGGTCGCGCTTCGCCGCCCACGCACGATCGTCGCCGAGCTCCACGAACCTCCGTCTCGTCGCCGCCTCGGCACCGCCCACCTTGACGGCCGTGATCGCGCCGAACGCCTCACCGAGGAACGACGTGACACGAGCCGTTCGGTGACGCTCGGCAAGGCGCCACTCGCGGAGCCGGTGGCCGAGCAGCTGACCGAACCACAGCACGACGATCACGGGCAGCACGAGTGCGAGCGCGGCGCGGGCGTCGATCGCGATCAGCACGACCAGCGCGGCAGCGGAACTGACGGCGGAGGCGAGGAGATCGAGCCAGACGTCGAGCACCATGGCCGTGTCGCGGGTGTCGTCCCGGAAGCGGCTGACGGCCTCGCCCGGAGACCCTGGCAGGCGACCGGGAACGGGGCCCGGGTCGCCCACGAGCGACCTAAGCATGTTGACGCGCGGGATCGTGTGCCACAGCACCCAACAGCCGTGCCATTGCACGATGGCGACGACGAGCATCGCCCAGCGTCCGATCTCCAGTCCGGCGAACGCTGCCAGCCAGAGCCAGATCTGTGACGACGGGTCGTCGGCACGGTCGAAGAAGGCGAGCGCGGCGAGACCGATCGGCAACGGCAGGATGTAGAACGCCAGCCAGATCACGGCGCCGATCGACCATGCCGCCGTATCGGCGCGCAAGATCCTCCACGCCACGGGAATGGAGA
>JACDGA010000109.1 GCA_013815505.1 Acidimicrobiia bacterium | reverse complement strand
GCGCGACGCACTGGTCGATGATGTCGACCGACACCTCGGCGAGGCGATGCACGTTGGACTCGCGGGCGCGGAAGTCGCCGCCCTTGATGGTGTCGTAGAAGAGCCGGTGGACGCTGTCGCCGTCGCCGCGGTAGTTCTTGGCAGCGTTGATGCCGCCCTGGGCGGCGATGGAGTGCGCACGCCGCGGCGAGTCGTGGAACGTGAACGCCTCGACCTGGTAGCCGAGCTCGGCGAGCGTGGCGATCGCGGAGGCGCCGGCGAGCCCGGTGCCGACGACGAGGATCTTGAACTTGCGCTTGTTCGCAGGGTTCACGAGGCGGGCGTCGGACTTGTAGGTCTCCCACTTGTCCGCCAGCGCACCGTCGGGGATCTTGGCGTCGGGAGTTGTCGTTCCTGCGGTCATCATCCGACGTCCGGATGCTGGACGATGCCGGCGAGCACGGCGACCGGGAACGAGACGTTGCCGACGACGATCGTCGTCGCCACCCCCGTGGCGAGCGCTCGCCGCCACTTGTTGAACCGCGGACTGTTCCAACCCATCGACTGGAACAGGCTCCACGTGCCGTGGAAGAGGTGGATTCCGAGGGCGATGTTGGCGACGATGTAGAGCGCCGCGACCGGGATGCGCGAGAGACTGGCATCGACGTTGCGGTACACGAGACCACGCTCGAACCCCGGGTTGAGCCAGCCCCACGTGAAGTCGGCGAGGTGCCACGCCAGGAACAGCAACACGATGATGCCGGTCCAGCGCATCGTGCGACTGGCGAAGTTGGCGGCGACGTAGTCGCGCGACGACTGGTACTTCACCGGGCGAGCGTGACGGTTGAGCAGCGTCAGGGTGTACGCGGCGTGGAGGTGCAGCAGCAGCGCGCCGATGAGCACGAGCCGAAGACCCCAGAGGAAGTACGTGCGGGGAAGGATCGGCACCAGCAACTCGCGGAGGAACTCACCGTAGATGTCGATGTCGTAGACGCGTTCCCCGCCCTCGGAGATCGTGCCGATGTACATCTTCAGGTTGCCGATCATGTGGCCGATGACGAACCCGATGCCGATGAGCCCCGTCACTGCCATGACGTACTTCTTGCCGACGGCCGTGGAGTAGAGGTCGACCAGGAACGGCTTGCGGCGAGTGGGCTTGACGGCGGTGCCCGAGACCGGTCCACGACTCACGGCTTGTGCCACGAGGCCGACGCTATCCGCCCGCATCGGCACCGGCGTCGACGAAGTCGATGAGCCGCTCGACGGCGCCGACCAGCTCGGGACGGAGGTCGGCGTAGCTGCGCACTCGCTCGCGCAGCTGCGGCCAGAACCGCGCCGCGTCGGCGCCGAGCGCTCGGCACACGCCCTCCTTCCACGGCACGCTGCGATCGACGGTTGGCCACTCGTCGAGACCGACGAGGCCAGGGCGGACACCGGCCCACACGTCGACGAACGGGTGCCCCGTGACAAGTAGCGACTCGCCGTGTCGGGCGTGGACGTCCGCAGCGAGGCGGGTCTCCTTCGAGCCGGCGACGAGGTGGTCGAGCAGCACACCGAGGCGGCGTCCTGGTCCCGGGCAGAAGTCGGCAACGGCGTCGGTCAGCCCGTCGGCACCGTGCATCGGCTCGACGACGATGCCGAGCTCGCGCAGGTCGTCGCCCCACACCTGTTCCAGCAGCTCGGCGTCGTGGATGCCCTCGACCCAGATCCGCGATGCCCGCGCGACCCTCGCCGGCGCAATGTTCGATGCCGCGCCGCCCACCGATCCCGACGCCGTGACGCGATGCGCGTCGACGGCGGGCGCAGCGGCCGGACGCACGAGTGTCACCGGCCTGCCCTCGTGGAGGAACCCGCCGGGCTTCCACGTGAAGTGGCGGAGGTGCTGATTCCGGTCACGCAACGTCACGGCCGAACTGTTCCACCGCACGACGTCGCCGCAGAACCCGCTCGATCGATCCTCGACCACCAACCCGAGGCGCACCTCCACGTTGGTGAACCTCGTCGGTTGGCGCTTCGCCGCTGCCTCGTCGAGGATGTCCCGCTCGTACGCCATCGCCGCAAGTCTGTCGCGCACGGGCCGCCGACACGACGATCCGTGACGCGCCGGATGGTCGATCGACGTATTTTCGCCCGATATCGCCGCTCGGTGGGCTACCCTGTCCGGGCGCCGTCTTTCGGACGGACTTTGGTACGACGGAGGACTGTCATCAATCTCTACGTGGGAAATCTTCCCTTCACGACAACATCAGACGATCTCGCCGACATGTTTGCCAAGTGTGGCAACGTCGTGTCGGCACAGGTCGTGATCGACAGAGAGTCCGGCCGTTCACGTGGCTTCGGCTTCGTCGAAATGTCCGACGACGACGCCCGCAAGGCGATCGACGAGCTCGGCGGCACCAACATGGGTGGCCGCCCCATCACGGTCAACGAGGCACGCCCGCGCGCCCCGCGGCCGCCTCGCCACGACCGCTGACCCGACGTCCGCGCGCAGCGCGGCGTCGTCCCGAATCGATCGGCTTCAGATGCCGATCGTGAGGGCGATGGTGTAACCGGACTCGGCATTGCCGGTGACGGCGAATATCCCGTCGCGCCCGAGCGAGACCTGGGCTCACCGCCGCGAGGGGTGTGGTGCTCGGTGCTGTTCATGCGAGCGAACCTAAGTGTCCTCGCTGAGAGCGTGCTGAGCGTCCACTGCGAGTGCGCGGTGGAGCAGCTGGACGAACCTGTCGCGGTCGGCGGCCGTCACGACGAGCGCGTTCGGGGGTTGTCCGGTGAAGCCGAGCAGGTCCATCACGACCATCCCCCGCGTCAGCTCGCTCGACGTCTCGCACCAGCATGCGAGGCGTCTCGTCTCGGTGGCGATCGTCGGGTCGATGGCATAGGCCATGGCGATCGGATCGGGGAGGTCGAACCCGTCGAGGTTCGTCTGCGTGTGGCAGAACTCGACGAGCACACGTTGGATGTCGACGGCCCAGCGCGCGTTCGGAGTGCCGATCGACCGCATCGCCTCGGCGGCATCGGCGTCGAACACGGCGTCGCGGCGTGAGACGTCCCACCCGACGAGCTCGACCTCGAGGCCCGACCGCAACACCTCGTCGACGCTGTGCGGATCGACCCACATGTTGAACTCGGCGACAGGTGTCTGGTTGCCGACGTGGTCGGCGACGGCTCCCATCACGACGCATCGCGCCAGGCGCTCGGGCAGCGCTGGGTCGGCGCGCAGCGCGAGTGCGAGGTTCGTCAGCGGACCGAGCGTGACGAGTTCGAGCTGGCCGGCGTATCGGTGCGAGGCGGCGAGGAGCGCGCTGACGCCATCCTTACTCGCCGGCGTCCGGCCGGTGAGCGGCAGCCCGATGTCGCCCATGCCGTCGGCGCCGTGCACATACTGGCCGGTCTCCAACGGCACGACGAGTGGCGCCGAGGCGCCGGCGTGGACAGGCACCGAGGCGTTGCACTGCTCGGCGACCCACAGCGCGTTCTGCACGCCGAGATCGAGCGGCACGTTGCCCGCCACCACGCTGATGCCCACGACCTCGACGTCGGGATGGGTGAGCGCGATGACGAGTGCGACGGCATCGTCGCTGGCGGTGTCCGTGTCGATGAAAAACGGTCGCAGCACCCCCCGATCGTGCCACCGCCCACCGCCGCAACCGAGAATCGGTCAGCGGACTGGAGTCAGAGGGCCCAGCAGTTGAGGCGGATCGACATCGTGCCGGCGAGTGCCTGGCGGATTCCGGAGTAGACGGTGCCGTCGGTGATGAGGCCGACGTGGCCGACGATGCGGGCCCAGCACTGGTCCTGGATCCGCACGTTGACGGCGCCGTCGAAGAGCGTGGCGTTGTCGACGGGGCGGACGAGCTCGTCGTACGCCGTGCGGAACGTGGTGTAGCGCACCGCCCCGATCGTGTCGTCGCCGGCATTGAGCGCCCCGAGGTAGCCGGACCCGATCGCCATCTGCTGGCAGGCGGTGATGTCGAGACAGCTCCCGAGGCCGAGGAAGGCGACGAGGTTGGCAACGTAGGTTCCGCGGTTCGGCGTGCCGAGCGTGATCAGACTGTCGACCTCACCGGCACCGCCGAAGTCCTTGACGTACGAGCGGGCGACGAGGCCGCCCTGGGAGTGCCCGACGAGATCGACCCGAGACGCACCGCTGCGCGCCCGCACCCCGTCGGCGAAGGTGTTGAGCGCCTGCGCCGAGCGGTTGATGTCCTGCGTTCCCAGCGTCGGGAGCTCGAAGATCTCCACACGGTGCCCGTCGGCTCGCAGCCGCGCGGCGAGTGGTTCGTTGGCGAACGCCGGCGAGAAGGTGCCGGCGACGATGATCACCGGGTCCGATGCGGCGGCGGCCGGTGCGGACGGTGACGCCCATGCGACGAGCGCCGCCACCATGCCGACGACGATGGACAACGAGCGACCGCGCATCTGAACCCCCAGGTGGTGCGTCCGGCATGACGAAAACGGCACAATAGCGCGCTCACGGGAGGTGCATCGCTGACGTACTGGACCGCTGCTGCGGTGGCAATCCCCGAGATCATGAGCCATCGGCCCGTCTAGCGTCTCGGTGATGAGCCTTGGCGACGAGAAGTACATCCTGCTGACCACGTACCGACGGAGCGGCGAGGGTGTGTCGACGCCCGTGTGGTCGGTGCCGCTCGACGGCGATCGCTTCGGCTTCTACACGAGTTCGGGGTCGGGCAAGGGCAAACGCCTCGCCCACACGAGCCGCGTCACGGTCCAGCCGTGCAACGTCCGCGGGAAGGTCAAGGACGGTTCGTCACCGACCGAGTGCACGGCGCAGCTGGTCACCGGCGGTGAGCTCGAGTCGATCCGGGCGAAGGTGAAGTCGAAATACGGCGTGATGGTGCCGGTCACCCGCACCCTCGCCTCGATCGGCGACAAGATCAAGCGACGCTCCATGCCGTACGCCGATCGGGGGGTCGTCATCACCCCGAGCTCTTGACCTCGGTTCGAGCGGGGAGCCGGACACGCCACCCACCGCTCGTCAGGACCCAGTCGGCGGTCGTGCCGTCGGGAAAGGCGAACGGGGCACGCAGACCGGAATGCGCCCGCACCGCCTCGAGTGGCAACGGATTGAGCGCCGCACCCCAGCGGTGCCAGCGCGCCGCCGGCACCTCGACCAGCTCGATCGCGTCCTGACCGGCGACGTCGATGCGGCCGTGCACGACGCCGACCTGCTCGTAGCCGTCGTCGATCACCGCCGGCAGCGCGGTCGCGTACCACTCGAGGTCGAACGCGATCGGAGTCGGGATGCCGTACGCCCGACCGAGCCCTTCGGCAGGATCGTCGAGCGCGACGGCGTACGTCTCGTTGCCGATCGACCACTGTCCCATCGGCGCGTCGACCGTGTGCTCGGCCCACAGTGCCTGCGCCTTGACGATCATCGGATCGTGCTCGCGAACCACCACGTCCCACTCGCCGACGTGTAGCAACGGCCGTCCCCGCTGCACGAGCGCCGCCCAGTACCAGGCGTGCCGGCCGAGCAAGCGATGACCCGACAGCACGCCCACGTCGGCCGCTTCGGTCCACGCTGCGAACACCCACTCCTCGACCGCGAGGCCCACGTGGCGCCGCTCGTCGGACGCGTCGACCAGTCGCGAGTCGTTCACCATCGGCCCATCACCAGCGGCATGGTAGGCCCGGACTCGTACGGCGGAAGGCAGACTGATGCGCGTGATCCGCTACCTCAGCCTCGAGTGGCTCGACGAGCTCGGCCGCGCAGTCGAGTCCCACGAGCGCCTCGGCGAGCTCGCCCAGCACCACGAGATCGGTGTCACCCAGATCGTCACCGACGGGCCGGAGGGCACGGTCACGTACCACCTGCAGGTGGGCGACGGCGCGGCCGTGTTCGGATCGGGCATCGCAGATCCCGAGCACGTCCGCATGACGCAGTCGTGGGAGACCGCCGTCGCCGTGGCGACGGGCGAGCTGAACGCGCAGGAGGCGTTCATCGGCGGCCACATCATCCTCGTCGGCGATCAGCAGCGTCTCGTCGACACGCAAGAGGTGTTCGCCGCACTCGATTCTGTCTTCTCGACCGTGCGCGAGAAGACCGACTACCGCTGAGCGACGATGCCCGAGATCCCCGAGATCCAGGCTCACGCCGAGCGCCTCGAGGCCGACTACGAGGGCGCCACGCTGAAGCGGTTCGTGCCGCTGACCTTCACCGCGCTGAAGACGGCCGTGCCGGCACCCGATGCGGCGTACGGCGAGAAGCTCGTCGGCGTCGGCCGGCGCGGCAAGCACCTCCTGGTGGAGTTCAAGCCGGTCACGTTCGTCGTGCACCTGATGCAGGGCGGGCGCCTGCTGCCGGACACGAAGATGTCGCGCAAGCCGCGCAACGGTCAGGCGCGATTCCTGTTCGACGGTGAGGTGCCGGCGCTGCTGCT
>JACDGA010000470.1 GCA_013815505.1 Acidimicrobiia bacterium | reverse complement strand
TGCCCGGCGTCGCTGCGGTGCGCGGCAGGGGACTGCTGCTCGCTGCCGAGCTGGAGCACGGTGCTGCGGCGACGACGTGCTCGCAGCTGTTGGACGCCGGCATCGTCGTGAACGCCGTGACCCCGACGGCACTTCGCTTTGCCCCGCCGCTCACCGTCAGCGACGCCGAGATCGACGAAGCGGTCGCGGCAGTCGCCGCCGTCCTGGAACGAGGAGCACCGACATGACCCGACACGTCCTCGACGTCACCGACCTGGCGGTCGACGAGCTCCGGCGTGTCGTCCACCTCGCCGGTGTCGAGCCGTCCGAGCTGGGCTCGCCGTTGCGTGTCGACGGTGTCGCGCGTGGCGTCGCGCTCGTATTCCAGAAGCCGTCGCTGCGGACACGCCAGTCGATGGAGATTGCCGTCGCCCAGCTCGGCGGTCACCCCGTCACGACTCGTGACGACGAGATCGGCTTCGACGTGCGCGAATCCGTCGAGGACATCACGCGCATCCTCTGTGGCTTCCACTCGATCGTCGCCGCCCGCGTGTACGACCACACCGTGCTTGCCCGCATGGCGTCCGTTGCCGACCGTCCCGTCGTCAACATGCTGTCGGACCACTCACACCCGTTGCAGGCGCTCGCCGACGTGCTGACGATGGAGCAGGTGTTCGGGCACCTCTCCGGTCGCACGGTGGCCTGGATCGGTGACTACAACAACGTCGCCCGCTCGCTCGCCGAGGCGTGCGCGATGCTCGGGGCGCGCCTGCGGTTCGCCTGCCCCGTGGGCTTCGGGCCGAGCGAGGCAGAGGTCGAACGCCTGACCGTGCTCGGGCAGCACCAGATCGTCGTCAGCTCGCGTCCCCACGACGTCGTCGACGGTGCCGACGCCGTGCACACCGACACGTGGGTGTCGATGGGCGACGAGGCCGAGGCGTCACGACGTGAGAGGGCGTTCGAGGGTTTCACCGTCGACGCCTCGGTGATGGCGGCGGCGCCGTCGCACGCGGTGTTCCTGCACTGCCTGCCCGCCCACCGCGGGGTCGAGGTCTCGGCCGACGTCATCGACGGATCCCAGAGCCTCGTCGTCGCACAGGGCCACAACCGGCTCCACGCCGCTCGCGGTCTGCTTGCCTTCCTTGCCGCCTCCCAGGCCGCCTCCCAGGCCGGGGAGGGATCGACGTGAGCGAGCCTCGCGAGCGAATCATCGTTGCGGTGCGCCGCTGCGATGCAGCGGAGCGGTCATTGGTGCACCGCCCGTCGTCCCTGTCGTTCGTCCACCCGGCCATGGTGCACCAATGAGCGAGCCTCGCGAGCGAATCATCGTTGCGGTGCGCCGCTGCGCAGCAGCGGAGCGGTCATTGGTTCACCGCCCGTCGTCCCTATCGTTCGTCCACACGGCCATGGTGCACCAATGAGCGACAAGACCCGGCGCCAGCAGACGATCTCCCGGCTCGTCGCCCACCACGAGATCGCCAATCAGGCACAGCTCGTCGAACTGCTGGCAACGGAGGACATCAACGCCACGCAAGCGACCGTGTCGCGCGACCTGGAGGACCTCGGCGCTGTGAAGGTGCGCTCACGCGCCGGCGCCACGATGTACGCCATCCCGGAGCTGGCGCCCGACCGCCTCGCCCCGATCGACCAGCTCCGTCGTGTCATGGGTGAGTGGGTGGCCGACATCACGTGCTCGGGCAACCTCGTCATCGTGCGCACCCCGCCTGGATGCGCGCACGTCGTCGCCTCCGCCCTCGATCGCAGTGGTCTCGAAGGACTGCTCGGCACGGTCGCCGGCGACGACACGCTGCTCTGCGTCGCCGACGAGTCGACGACGGGAGCGATGCTCGCCACGTCCCTCGGCGAATTGGCAGGCCGCCGATGAGCGACGACTCGTCGACCGTGCCGGTGAGCGACGATTCGTCGACGTTGTGGCACGGCCGCTTCGAGGGTGGTCCCTCCGAGGCGTTGATGGCGTACACGACGAGCCTGCCGTTCGACCGCCAGCTGTGGCGTGACGACGTCGCCGGGTCACGCGCCCACGTGCGCGGGCTGTGGCGCGCCGGTCTGCTCGATGACGGCGAGCGGGACGCGATCCTCGACGCGCTGGACGGCGTCGAGGGCGAGCTGGCGTCCGACGTGTTCCACTTCGCCAGCGGTGACGAGGACATTCACACCGCCGTCGAGCGTCGGGTGACCGAACTGGCAGGTGATGCAGGGGCGAAGCTGCACACGGCCCGCAGCCGCAACGACCAGGTGGCGACGGATCTGCGGTTGTGGTGCAAGCGCGAGCTGCCGTCCGTCGCCGGCGACATCGACGCGCTACA
>JACDGA010000469.1 GCA_013815505.1 Acidimicrobiia bacterium | reverse complement strand
GCTGATGATCGGGCGACGGGGCAGCGGGCTGGCCGGACTCGAGTCGCTGACCGGGCGCCGGATCGCGCTCGGTTCTCGCGATTCGGGCCAAGCCCGGATCCTGCCGCTGTGGTTTCTCGAGCGCGCGGGGATCACAGCCGACGACGCCGACCTGGTCATCTTCGACTCCGACGTTGGCAAGCACGGCGACACCGGCCGCTCCGACTTGGACGCCCTGCTCGCCGTCACCGAGGACCGCGCCGACGTGGCGGCCGTCGGGATCAACACGTGGGTGTCGCTCACCGCGGCCGGCGACGCCGCTACCGGCGATCTCGAGGTGGTGTGGGAGTCCGAGCCCTACAACCACTGCAACTTCACCGCCCTGGACTCGCTGGACGAGTCGCGTGCTGCGACGTGGGTCACACACCTGTTGGCGATGTCGTGGGACGACCCCGAACATCGCCGCATCCTGGAGTTGGAAGGGCTGCGTGAGTGGGTGCGTCCGCAGCTCGCCGGCTACACGTCCCTCACGGAGGCGATGGAGGCACAGGGCATCGCTGACAACTGGTGAACGGGTCGCCATGAGCCTGGCGTTCGTCGCCCAACTCGTGCGGATGGTCGGCGACACAGCGTCGGGTTCGACGTGCGTGGTTCCCGTCGACGGGCCCGCCGATGTCGACGTGATCGCCACGTGGTGCGAGAACACGGGCAACACGGTGCTCGTCGTGCTCCCCGACGGCGTGGAGATCTACCGGGGACGGGTGCGTGACCCGATCACTGCTCTGGCCCCCGACCGCCGCCCGGGGTATCGGCTGTGGGTTTACACCAACTTCCAATGCAACTTGGCGTGTGACTACTGCTGCGTGGCGTCGTCGCCACGCGCCGATCCGCGAGTGATCGACGCCGTCGCGTTCGCCGACCTGGTCGGCGAGGCGGTCGGGGCGGGCGTACACGAGCTGTACGTGACGGGGGGCGAGCCATTCATGCTGGTCGATCTCGACGAGCGGTTGCGGATCGCCGCCGAGGCCCTACCGACCACGGTGCTGACCAACGCCATGGTGTGGCAGGGCGAACGACGCCGGCGGCTCGAGGCGCTGCCCCGCGAAGGCTTGACGCTGCAGATCAGTCTCGACTCCGCCGATGCCGCCCTCCACGACCGCCACCGTGGGGAGGGCAGTCATCGCCGCGCCATCGCTGGCATCCGGCTGGCCATCGACCTCGGGTTCCGAGTCCGGGTCGCCGCCACGCTCGGGCCGGACGCCGGAGACGCCGAGCACGAGCTGATCGCCCTGTTCGATGAATTGGGTCTCGACGAGTCGCAGCGGGTCATCCGGCGGATCGCCCGCCAGGGTGTGGCCAACGCCGGTCTCGTGATGTCCCGAGAATCGTTGCTGCCCGAGGTGTGCGTGACGGCCGCGGGCGTGTGGTGGCATCCCGTCGCCGCCATCGACCCCGCCATGTTCGTTCGACCCGACTGGCGGCCGTTGCAGGAGTCGATCGACGAGATCACCGACGAGCTTCGCCAGCACCGACTGCGGGGCGACGTTCTGGCGAGCACGTTCCCGTGCGCGTGACCAGGCCCGCGCCGGCGCGAGTGGCGGTCAAGAGTCAAAAGGCGTTGCACTCACCGGTTGACTCCAAGGTCGGCATCGCGTGTTTTCGCTGACACAGGCGGGGGGAACGGCCGTGCGTTCGGGGTCGGTCAGGTGGAGGTGACGCGGTGGAGGAAGCGTTGGGTGCGCTCGTGGCGGGGGGCGTCGAACACCTCGTCCGGTGTGCCGTGTTCGAGCAGCTGGCCCTCGTGGAGGAAGGCCACCTGATCGGCGATCTCCCTTGCGAACCGCATCTCGTGGGTCGCGATCAGCATCGTCATCCCCTCCTGCTTCAACTCGCGCACGACGTCGAGCACCTCGCCGACCAGTTCGGGGTCGAGCGCCGACGTGATCTCGTCGAGCAGCATCACCTCGGGACGCATCGCCAGCGAGCGCACGATCGCCGCCCGCTGCTGCTGGCCGCCCGAGAGCTGATCGGGGTAGGCGTCGGCCTTGTCCGCCAGCCCGAATCGGGCGAGCAGCTCGCGCGCCTCGGCCTCCGCCTCCGGCCGAGCACGACGTCGCACCTTGCGCGGCGCCATCGTCACGTTCGCCAGCACGGAGCGGTGCGGGAACAGGTTGAACTGCTGGAACACCATCCCGATGCGCTGGCGGATCGGATCGGGATCGCGCCCCGGCACGCTGATGTCGACGTCGTCGAGGAAGATCGCGCCGTCGTCGATCGGTTCGAGCAGGTTCACGCAGCGCAGCAGCGTGCTCTTGCCCGATCCCGAAGCAC
>JACDGA010000468.1 GCA_013815505.1 Acidimicrobiia bacterium | reverse complement strand
ACGCCGAGCTGTTCATCCATCCCGAGTGCGGCTGCGCCACGAGTGCGCTCTACCTCGCCGGCCAGGGCGTCGTCCCCGAGGAGCGCACGAGGATCCTTTCGACAGGCGGGATGGTGGACGCGGCCCGCGAGACGACGGCACGCAAGGTGCTCGTCGCCACCGAGACGGGGATGCTGCACCGCCTGACAAAGGAGAACCCGCTGACCATCTTCGAGCCGGTCAACCGCGCTGCGGTGTGTAAGTACATGAAGATGATCACGCCGGCGAAGCTGTTGCGATCGCTGCGCGACGGCGTCGACGAGGTGACGGTGGAGCCCGACATCGCCGAGCGTGCGAGGCGCTCAGTCGAGCGGATGATCGCCATCGGCACACCTTCCTCAACCGGCGAGTGAGGAGATGACCGTCCCGCGCCGGCTGCGCGCGCCGGCGCCGAGCTGGACCCGCGACGTCGACGTGATCGTCATCGGGTCCGGCGCAGCCGGCCTCGCCGCGGCGCTGGCCGCCCGTCCGGTGCGCCAGGTGTTGATCGTGACGAAGGACGTGCTCAGCGCCGGGAGCACGGCGTGGGCCCAGGGCGGGCTCGCTGGTGTGCTCGATCCGACGGACTCGCTGGAGGAGCACGTCGCCGACACGCTCGCCGCCGGTGCGGGGTTCTGCGACGAGCAGGTTGTGCGCCGGCTCGTCGAGGAGGCGCCGACGGCCATCCGCTACCTGATGCAGCTCGGCGCAGCTTTCGATCCCGGTGCCGACGGCAACGTCGCACTCACCCGTGAGGGTGGCCACAGCCGCAACCGAATCGTTCACTCGGGTGGCGATCGCAGCGGCGCCGAGGTGCAGCGGACGCTCGACGAGTCAGCGGTCGCCGCCGGCGTCGAGGTGATGGAGTGGTCGTTCGCGCTCGATCTGCTGATCGGCACGAACGCCGATGGCGAGCGTCAGGCCGCCGGTGTGCGCATCGGCGTCACGTCCCCCGACGGCGAGCTCGAGTCGGTCGGTGACGTCACGGCCCGCGCCGTCGTCCTCGCCAGTGGTGGCTACGGGCAGATCTTCGCCAGCACGTCCAACCCACCTGCGGTCACCGGCGACGGGTTGGCGCTCGCGATGCGGGCAGGCCTGTCCGTCACGGACGTCGAGTTCGTGCAGTTCCATCCCACCGTGATGTGGCGCGGTCCCGACGCGAGAGGCCAGCAGGCGCTCGTCAGTGAAGCGGTTCGCGGTGAGGGCGCGATCCTCTACGACGCCGCCGGCGAGCGGGTGATGGCCGGTGTGCACCCCCAAGAGGACCTCGCCCCGCGTGACGTCGTCGCAGCGGCGATCAGCGCCCGCATGGCCGAGGACCGCGGCGGTGTCAACGATCACGTCTACCTCGACGCGACGCACATGGGTGAGCGCTTCTACGAGCGGTTCCCCACCATCACCGCGGCGTGCCGCGACGCCGGCATCGACCCGGCGACGCAGCGGATCCCCGTCGCCCCTGCGGCGCACTACGCCTGTGGCGGCTTGCCCGCCCGACTCGACGGGGCGACGGCACTCGCCGGGCTGTTCGCCGTCGGCGAGGTGTCCGCCACCGGTGTGCACGGCGCCAACCGGCTGGCATCCAACAGCCTCACCGAGAGTGTCGTCGCCGGCACGAACCTCGGGCGCGACCTCGAGTGGGAGCTGCCCGAGCGGGTCGAACCGAAGATGGTCGTGGGCGACGACGAACCAGCGGGACTGCTGCATCCCGACCGTCGCCGAGACGTGCGCACGACGATGTCCCTCGACGTCGGCGTGTTGCGCGACGCGCCGACGCTGGAGGCTGCGGTCGCCGGACTCGACGAGATCGCGTCGTCGATCGGTGATGAAGTGGTTCCCTCGAGGGAGGCATGGGAGGCGACGAACGTGCTCACGGTCGCGACGGCGATGACGGCAGCGGCGCTTGCCCGCGAGGAGTCTCGTGGCTGCCACCGCCGCACCGACTTTCCCGAGCCGTTGCCCGATTGGCTCGTCCACCTGGATGTCCGTCTCACCGACGACGGCGCCGTCCTCGTCAGTAGAGGTGCGGCAGCCGGCGGATCCGGCGGCGTGGTGCACCAATGAGCGCCTTCCATCCGCTGTCCGAGCCGACGAGGCGGAGGCTCGCCGGCGCCGGCATCGATCCTGACGTCGTGGCGGCGCTCGTGCGCGCGGCGATCGACGAGGATCTCATGGGTGGCGTCGACGTCACGAGCGTTGCGACGGTCCCTGCCGACCAACGCAGCATCGCGACGTTCGGATCGCGAGCCGACGGCGTCGTCGCCGGCCTGCCGGTGGCGGCGGCGGTGATCGACGCCGTG
>JACDGA010000467.1 GCA_013815505.1 Acidimicrobiia bacterium | reverse complement strand
GCCCGGCACACCGATGAACAGGAGCCCGCCCGGGCGCAGCACCCTGCGCATCTCGGCGACGCTCGACCAGAAACACGGGTCGTGCTCGAGCATCGCGTTCGAGACCACGATGTCGAAGGCGTCGTCCTCGAACATCTCCATGTGGTTGGCTTTGCCGATGACGAGCGGGATCGGCTCGTCGGGTGGAGCACCACGTCGCGCCGGCTGCTCCTCGACGTTGAGGCACGTCAGCTCGGCGGCGGCGAGCTCGGGGAAGCGCAGGATCGAGCGGTCGTCGGTCTTGCCGCCAACCTCGAGCACTCGAGTCGGGCGCACGCCACTCGTGCGAACGGCCTGACGAAACGCCTTCTTGATGTGTGGGTTCATGCGAGGTGGCAGTTCCCTTCGAGCGCCTCGTGCCCGGCCAACGTAGCTCGACGATGTCGCGGCCGTCGTTGCTCGCTCAGCGGGTTGCGTCGGCGAGCACGGTGGTGAGGACGCCGAGTGCCGCGTCGTCGAACCCGTCGGCCTCGTTGAGGCCGAAGTACGTGACGATCGCCGTGACGCCGTCGCGGTGCGCAGCGACGAACACGACCTGACTCGGAAACGGCGCATCTGCCGTCGACGACGAGAACACGGTGAGCCGTTCGACGTCGACCGATGCACCGTCAGCCGAGATCTCGCCGCCGGCGCGGTCGGCGAAGGCATCAACGCTCGCCGGCTCGCATTTGGCGACGCGCTCGCGTCGCGTCGCCCATGCCCGATCGCCTTCGGACACGAGCTGCACCCGCACGATCAGCACGCCCTCGGGTGACGGGTCCACACCGTTGAACTTGCGCTCCGCCCACGGCCCACCGCCTGTCAGATCTATGAGCGCCGGTGGACAGCTCACGACGTTGCGGAACGGATCGAGCTCGCTCGGTGGGACGGAGCGCTCGTCGGCATCGGACTGCAGGTCGCGCACCGACCAGTCGGCGGGGAGATCGATCTCGCTGGCGGCCGGCAGCGAGATCACGAGGGCGTCGGCGGCGCGCTGGCGTGGATCGATCGTCGTCGGTGGCGCCGTGTCGGGCGGCGGACCCGACGTGGCGGGGAGCGTGGTGGCGGGTGCCGGTGACGTCGTGTCCGCCGCGGTCGTCGGCGATGCCGGCGCCGTGGTCGACGTCGCCGGGTCGGTCGCGGTCGGCGGACTCGTCTGGGTTGTCTGGGTTGTCTGGGTTGTCTGGGTTGTGGTGGGCGCCGTGGGCGTTGCGGTCGAGGACGCGGTTCCGCCCGATGCGGTGGTCGTGTCGGGCGTCGTCGTGACGGCGACGCCGCTCGACGCCAACGGCTCGTCGTCGCCGGCGCACGCCGAGCAGGCGACGGTCGCGACGATGACGAGCGCGCCGACGCGGCGACGCGTCGCGATGCGAGCGGTCACGCCGTTCGGTCAGTCGGTGGGTGTCGGGGTGCCTTCGAGGTCGCCGTCACCTGTTGCCGTGGTGGCGAGCTCGACCGATGACGGTGGCACGAAGCCCTCGACCGCCGAGAACTTGATGCGCGGCTTGCCCGGGTTGTCGGGATCGTCCTCGGTGTCGACGACGATGATCTGCCCGGCGTGGAACTCCTTGTAGAGGAGCTTCTCCGACAAGGGATCCTCGACGAGGCGTTGCAGCGCCCTGCGCAGCGGCCGCGCGCCGAGCGTCGGATCGTAGCCACGGTCGGCGAGCAGCTCCTTGGCGGTCTGGGTGAGCTCGATGCCGAGCCCCTGACCCTCGAGCTGGCCGACGAGCCGCTTCGACATCATGTCGACCATCTGGACGACGGCGCTGCGATCGTGCTCGTGGAAGACGATGACCTCGTCGATGCGGTTGAGGAACTCCGGCCGGAAGTGGTCCTTCAGGGCGTCGTTGACCCGCTCCTTCATCCGCTCGTAGCTCATCGCCGAGTCGGCGGTGGTGAAGCCGACGTTCGCCTTGCGAAGGTCCTTCGTGCCGAGGTTCGACGTCATGATCAGCACGGTGTTGCGGAAGTCGACGGTGCGGCCCTGGCTGTCGGTGAGCCGACCCTCTTCGAGGATCTGCAGCAGCGTGTTGAACACGTCGGGGTGTGCCTTCTCGATCTCGTCGAAGAGCACGACGGAGAACGGCTTACGGCGCACGGCCTCGGTGAGCTGGCCGCCCTCCTCGTAGCCGACGTAGCCGGGGGGCGAGCCGACGAGGCGGCTCACCGTGTGCTTCTCCATGTACTCGGACATGTCGAGCGTGATGAGCGCCTTGTCGTCGCCGAACAGGAAGTCGGCGAGCGTCTTGGCGAGCTCGGTCTTGCCGGTGCCGGTGGGTCCGAGGAAGATGAACGA
>JACDGA010000466.1 GCA_013815505.1 Acidimicrobiia bacterium | reverse complement strand
ACCACGGCGCGCACGGCGTCGATCATCGCGGCCGCCTCGTCGAACCTGTCCTCGAGGAACGCTCGGTACGGCAGCACGACGTCGATCTCGTCGGCGCCGGCTGCCAGCGCAGCCTCGGTCTCGGCCAGCACGTGGTCGACGGCATCGTCACCGGCGGGGAAGTTGACGACCGTGGCGACGAGCACCTCGGGCGAGAGCTCACGGCGAGCGAGCTCGACGAACTGCGGGTACACGCACACCGCAGCAGTCGGCCCGCCGTCGCCGTCGGAGCCCGAGGCCGAGCGGCAGAGCGCGATCACGTCGTCGTCGGTGCAGTCGTCCGCCAGGTTCGTCGCGTCGATCAGCGCGATCACCCGCTCGGCAACCGATCGATCGAGATGCTCGTCGTCGTTCGCCACGGTGGCGACGCTACTTCCGCGACCCCGCCGGCCGACAGCGCGACCCCACGCGACCCGGCCCACCACCGTCTGGGCGGGATTCGTCCCACTACACCGTCTGGGCGGGATCTCTTGCAGCAGTTGGAACAGATCCCGCCCGGAGCGGCGGTGCTGGCAGACTTGTCGGCATGGACGAGCAATCTCAGCCACTCCACGAGCGCGGCGGCAATCGCAGCCAGCGGCCGACGTCCGAGGCGTTCAAGCGGTTCGTCGCCGAGCAATGGGGCCCACGTCCTGAGACGCTGCCAACCGTCGCTGCGGTGGCGCCGTTCGCCGCGGCACGGCGCACGGCCATCGGGGCGCGGTTTCCCGGCGATCGTCTCGTCGTGGCCGCCGGCGCGCTGAAGGTCCGCAGCAACGACACCGACTACCGCTTCCGGCCGCACTCGGCGTTCGCTCACCTGACGGGACTCGACACCGATCGCGAACCCGACGCCGTCCTCGTGCTACATCCCGTCGTCCACCGCGGCGGCGGCCCGTCGGACGGCGACGACTCCGGGAACGACGGTGCGCCGTCGCACGAGGCCGTGCTCTACTTCAGGCCCAGGGCGGAGCGCGACAGCGAAGAGTTCTACGCCGATTCCCGATACGGCGAACTGTGGGTCGGGGTGCGCCCGTCGCTGGAGGAGATCGAAGCCGAGCTCGATCTGCGCTGCGCGCACATCGACGAGCTGGGCGACGCGCTGCGCAAGGACGTCGGCGACGGTGGTGTGCGACTGCGCGTCGTGCGCGACGCCGACGACACCGTCACCGCCGAGGTCGACGAGGCGAGGCCGACCGGCGACCCCGACGACGAAGGCGAGGTCCAGGACGCTGCCGTCACGCTCGACGCCGAGCTCACCGAGGCACTCTCGGAACTCCGGCTCGTCAAGGACGAGTGGGAGATCGAGCAGATGCGGGCAGCCGTCGCTGCCAGCGTCGCCGGCTTCGAGGCGATCGTGCGGGCGTTGCCAGAGGCGGTTGCGCATCATCGAGGTGAGCGCGTCGTCGAGACGACCTTCGCGCAGATCGCCCGGCGCGAGGGCAACGGCACCGGCTACGACACCATCGCCGCCGCGGGCAACCACGCCAACACGCTGCACTGGATCCGCAACGACGGATCGGTCCGCACCGGCGAGCTGGTGCTCGTCGACGCCGGCGTGGAGGTCGACTCGCTCTACAGCGCCGACATCACGCGCACGTTGCCCGTCGACGGCACGTTCACCGACGCCCAGCGTCAGGTCTACGACACGGTGTGCGAGGCAGCCGACGCAGCGTTCGCCCAGGCGCGCCCGGGGACACGGTTCCGCGACGTGCACCTCGCGGCGATGCGCGTCATCGCCACGCGCCTCGCCGAGTGGGGCATGTTGCCGGTGAGCGCCGAGGAGTCGCTCGATCGCGAGCAGGGCGAGCAGCACCGCCGCTGGATGGTGCACGGCACCTCGCACCACCTCGGCATCGACGTCCACGACTGCGCTCAGGCGCGGCGCGAGATGTACCTCGACGCCGAGCTCGAGCCGGGCATGGTCTTCACCATCGAACCCGGTCTCTACTTCCGCGCCGACGACCTCGCCGTGCCCGAGCACCTGCGCGGCATCGGCGTGCGCATCGAGGACGATGTCCTCGTCACGTCCGACGGTTGCGAGAACCTGTCGGCCGGCCTGCCCCGACTGTCACATGACGTCGAGTCCTGGATGGCCGCGCTCACCCGCTGACACCGAGCCTGACGGGCACGCCACTGCGACTCAGCCGTCGGTGACCGTGAAGTCGTCGCTGGCTGCGTCGAGCTCGTCGATCGACATCGCCCGCAGCTGCATCGACAGCATCCAGCGATGGCCGAACGGGTCGCGGAAGCTCGACTGACGGCTGCCGTGTGACTCGTCGGACGGCGGACGCTCGTCC
>JACDGA010000465.1 GCA_013815505.1 Acidimicrobiia bacterium | reverse complement strand
ATCGCCGCAAGTTCCTTCGCTTTCGTCGCAGGCTCGCCGTTGATGCCGACGGCGACGGCCACCAGCAGCCGTCCCGAGGCATCGAGCGCCGGTTCGTAGATCATCGATCGCAGCGCGCCCGTGCGGGTCATCGCCCCGAGCAGACGCCCGTGGTCGTCGACCACGGGAACGGCACCGCTGCGCAGATCGGCGAGCCGCTCGAACACGGCGTCGGGCGACAGACCGTCCTCGAGCGTCATCACGTCGGTGTTCATCACGGCGTGGAGCTGGGTGAAGCGGTCGAACCCGGCGGCGCGATCCTCGGTGAACACACCGAGCGGTGCGCCATCACCGTCGACGACGAGCACGGTGCCGTGTGCTCGCTTGTGCACGAGGCCGAGCGCGTCGCCGATCGTGTCGTGCGGCGCGAGCGTGATGGGCGTCTCGTACACGGGGTGGCGACTCTTGAGGTAGGCGACCACGCTCGAGACGATGTCGAGGGGGATGTCCTGGGGCAGCACGGTGAGCCCGCCACGGCGGGCAACGGTCTCGGCCATGCGGCGTCCCGCCACCGCCGTCATGTTGGCGACCACGACTGGGATGTGCGTGCCGATGCCGTCAGGCGTGGTGAGGTCGACGTCGAGGCGCGAGGGCACGGCCGACAGGCTGGGCACCATGAACACGTCGCTGTACGTGAGATCGTGACCGGGGTGGGGATGGAGCATGTGCATGGTTGACGGCCGTTCGGCTCTCCAAGGCTAGGGCGTGACGAGCCCGTACCCTGTCCCGATCGGATCCGTTCCACTCACCCGAGATCTCGATCGGGCAGCTGGTGCGCTCGTTGCCGGCGGACTCGTCGGGATGCCGACCGAGACGGTGTACGGGCTCGCCGCCGACGCCGCCAACGCCGACGCCGTCGCACGTGTCTACGCCGTCAAGGGCAGGCCCCGTGACCACCCGCTGATCCTGCACGTCGCGTCGAGCGAAGGTCTCGATCGCTACGGCGCAGACGTTTCCGATTCGGCACGACGGCTCGCCGAGGTGTGCTGGCCCGGCCCGCTGACGGTGCTCGTCGGACGATCGGCTGCGGTGCCCGACGGCATCACGGGCGGGCGCTCGACGGTCGCCATCCGCGTGCCGGCCCATCCGCTCGCAACCGGCATCATCGAACGGCTCGGTCGGGCGGTGGTGGCTCCGTCGGCGAACCGTTTCGGCCGCGTCAGCCCGACGACACCACGCCACGTGCTCGATGAGCTGGGCGACGCCCTCGACCCGAGTCGCGACCTCGTGGTGGACGGCGGAGCGACGACGGTCGGCATCGAGAGCACGATTGTCGACTGCACGACCCCGGTGCCTCAGGTGCTCCGACCGGGGGCGATCACGGCCGCCGAGATCGAGCGCATCGTCGGCGATGTCGCCGCCGCGAGCGGCCCGGCGCGTGCGCCTGGAATGTTGGCGCGGCACTACTCCCCCACAGCTGCGGTTGAGGTGTTCGAGGATCGCGAGGCTGCCGAGCGGCGGCAAGCCCAGCTCACGGCAGACGGCGTGGCCGTCGACGTGCTCGACGTCGACGATCCCGCCGAGTACGCCAGCGTGCTCTACCAACGGCTGCGAGCGGCCGACGACGCCGGCGTGGCAGTCGTCCTCGCCGTCCTGCCATCACCGGAAGGGATCGGCATCGCCGTCCGCGACCGCCTGCACAGAGCGTCAGCCGGGCGCTGACTCCGCGGCGTTGATGGCCGCGATCCAGGCGTCACGCACGGCATCGGTCTCCGGCGGATGACCTCCGTCGAGGCCGACGAGCACCATCCCGACCGACGTCGAACCGGCCTCCGGCAGCAGCTCGAGACGACACAGGCAACGCAGCGCGCCCTCGAGCTCGACGTCGAGGAGGTACGGCGGCTCGCTGTCGGCCACCGTGCCGAGCAACGGTGCGACCGTCTCCAGCACGTCGAAGGCGACGGCCGGCAGCGCTTCGACCACGAACGACGGTATGTCGTCGACAACCCTGCCACCGGCGGGTCTCGGTGCCATCGACGGGCGCCCTGCGGGCGCGGGCGTTGGGCGCGCTTCTCGGCCGCGTGGTGACGGCTCGGCGCGCCGCTCGATGGCGTCGAGCGCGGCGGTGGTCGCGTCGTTGATTCGCTGCATTCGCGATACATCACCACCGTGATCGGGATGCACCGACTTGGCGAGCCGGCGCCGGGCGGCGAGGACGGCCCTGCGATCTGCGCTCTCGGGCAATCCGAGCCGCTCGAACGGGCTCGCCGGACGACGTTCCCGACGCACCATGTGTCGGAACGTAGTGGCTTGTGCCTGCGTGCGCCGTCTTCTAGCCTGT
>JACDGA010000108.1 GCA_013815505.1 Acidimicrobiia bacterium | reverse complement strand
TCGCTCGCCTGGCCGGTGGGCTCGCATCCGCTCACCCACCGAGGGGTTTGGTGATGTCGAGGTAGAGGCCGGACATGAAGAGCAGCAGCAACACCATCATCACGGCCATCGCGAACGGCATCATCTTCGACACGTCGGCGAAGTAGCGCCGCCCGCGCCGAGATCGGACGCGTTCGTACGTGGCGATCGCCGCATGGCCGCCGTCGAGGGGCAGCAATGGGAACATGTTGAACACGCCGACGAACACGTTGAGCACGGCGAGCAGGTACACCACGCCGATGAAGCCCTGCGAGTCGCCGACGAGGCCGCTGACCTGCGTGACCCCGACGAGTGTGGTCGGCCGGGTCGTCACGTCCTCGTTGTCGCCGAACACGTGGGACACGATGTTGACAGGGTTGAGCACGGTGAACACGCCCTTCGTCGACTGCCACGTGGTCGGTCCGAGCTCGGTGATGCTCAGCTGCGCAGCTTTCGCCGTGGACACCTCGCGGAACTCGGCCCCTGGGCCGCTGCCGACGCCCAGCATCGCCATTCCGAAGAACTCCGATTCACGGTCGCTGTTGCGTCCCAGCGCCACGTCGAGCGACTGCTCGACGCCGTCGCGGCGGTAGTCCACGGTGATGCGGTCGCCGGGCGAGTAGCTGCGCACCAGCTCGCCGAGCTCCTCGTCGTCGATGATCGGCTCGCCGTCGAGGGCGACGATCACGTCGTTCGGCTCGAGTCCGGCCCGATCGGCAGCGCCCCGTTCTTCGATCGCAGCGATGCGTGCGCCGTCGATCTCGCGCAGCTCGCCACGATTGGCGAAGACACCGAACAGCAGCACGATCGCGATGATGATGTGCATGATCGAGCCAGCGGTGATGACGAGCATGCGCCGCGGGTAGGTCTGCTGGCGGTAGGTCCTCGCTTCGTCGGCTGGCGGCACCTCGTCCATGTTGCTCATCCCGATGATCCGCACGTACGCCGCGACGGGGACAGCGCGCAGCCCGTACTCGGTCTCGCCGCGATGGAAGCTCCAGATGCGCGGGCCGATGCCGATGAAGAACTGCGTCGCCTTCATCCCCGTCAACCGGGCCGTGATGAAGTGCCCGGCCTCGTGCAGGAACACCGACAGGAGGATGCCGATTGCGAACACGAGCATCCAGGGGTTCACGAACCCGAGCCAGGCGAAGAGACCGGCGACGGACACGAGACCGACGATCGTCATGGCCGGCGACGTCTCGGGCTGCTGCTGGTCTTCCTCGGGCGCCTCGGCCGCGACGGAACCACCTCCGCCAATCTCGTTTCGAAGTTGATCGAGTCGATTCACGCTGTCCTCATCATGTCCTGGATGTGCGCTCCAGCGTCGTCACCGCGTCGACGGCGAGACGTCGCGCGGTCCGGTCGGCGTCGATGATGTCGTCGAGCGTCGAAGCGGCCCCTGCATCATGCCGTGAGATCACGGCATCGCACACGTCGGCGATCGCCCTCCACCCGATGCGCCGATCGAGGAAGGCGTCGACGGCGACCTCGTCGGCAGCGCTGAGCCACGCCGGTGCCGTGCCGCCGATGCGTCCCGCCTCGTAGCAGAGCGCAAGGCATCGGAACGTCGTCATGTCGGGCACGTCGAAGTCGAGCGATCCGAGCGTCGACCAGTCGATCCGGCCGAACGGCACCGAACCGCGATCGGGGTAGGCGAGCGCGTATTCGATGGGAAGGCGCATGTCGGGCATTCCCAGCTGGGCGATCGTCGAACCGTCGGTGTACTCCACCATCGAGTGCACGACCGACTGCGGGTGCACCACGACATCGATCTGGTCGAAGTCGAGACCGAACAACTCGTGCGCCTCGATCACCTCGAGGCCCTTGTTCATCAGCGTGCTGGAATCGACGGTGATCTTCGGACCCATCGACCACGTCGGATGGGCGAGCGCTTCGTCGACGGTGGCGTCGGCGAGATCGTCGAGCGTGCGGCCACGGAACGGTCCACCGCTCGCCGTCACGAGCAACCGCGCCACCTCGTGGCTCCCCGCCCCGGCCCGGAGGCACTGGTGGATCGCGCAGTGCTCGCTGTCGACGGGCACGAGCTCGGCGCCGGGGGTCGAGCGCAGCGGCGCGACGACGGGACCGGCGGCGATCAGGCTCTCTTTGTTGGCGAGCGCCAGCCGCTTTCCTGCGCGCAACGTCGCCACGGTCACTGCGAGGCCGGCGAAGCCGACGATGCCGTTGACGACGACGTCGGCAGCCTCCGCGAGCGCGCTCGGGTCGTCGCTGACGTCGATGCCGGGAAGCTCGCTCGCCACCTGGCGGCGCGCTGTCTCGTCGGCGACGACGACGAGCTGCGGGTTCAGCGCACGAGCCTGGGCGACGACCGTGTCGGCGGCGGTGGACACACTGAGCGCCGTCACCTCGTAGCGCCCTGGATCGGCGGCGATGACGTCGATCGTCTGCGTGCCCACCGAGCCCGACGAGCCGGCGATGGCAACGGTGGTGCGGCTCACCGTCGAGCCGGCTTCGTGTCTGCGGCCGTCAGCGTGACGCCCACGGCTCGAGCACGACCATGAGGTAGTACACCGCGGGCAGCACGAACAAGAAGGAGTCGAAGCGGTCGAGGATCCCGCCGTGGCCACGGACCACAGCGCCGAAGTCCTTCACGTCGAGATTCCGCTTGAACATGCTCTCGGTCAGATCGCCGAGCGGGGCCATCACCGAGATGACGACGCCCAGGATCAGCAGCTCGCCGATGTCGTTCCACGTCGTGCTGAGGTCGGCGATGCCAACGACGATCAGCGAGACGACCGTCAGCACCGTGCCGCCGATGAGCCCCTCGAGCGACTTGTTGGGGCTGATCCACGGCCGCAGCACGGTGTTGCCCGTTGCCGAGCCGACGAACAGCGCCCCGACGTCGTTGGCGACCACGCCGAGCACGAGGAGCGCCAGCGTGTCGGTGCCGATGTCGTTGCCACCGCCGAAGTTCGAGTAGTTGAGGATGGCCACCGCGTAGGAACCGAGGAGGCCGATCCAGATGATGCCCATCGTGGTGACGGCCATGTTGGGCAGCGGACCCGCCTCGACACTGCGGGCACCGATGAAGCTCGTCGCACCCGCCAGGAACGCGAACGCGATGACGAGCGTGACGAACTCGAGACCCTCGAACCAGTACACGACGAGCGGCGCCGCAGCGATGGCAGCGAGGCCCGCTGCGACGACGGGCCGGTACCCCTTCTCGGAGATCTTGGCGAAGTACTCGTAGCCGGCGAGGACGAGGATCGCGGTCACGAGTGCCACGACGGCGACGGGCCTCCACAGCACGGCGCCGACGAACAGCGCGGCGATCACGACGCCGACGACGATCGCCGTCGGCAGATCGCGCCCCGTCGCCGACGACATCGCCCGCGACGAACTCTGCTGGCGCGGCGCAGGACGTGCCGGAGCACGTCGCCCGAGCCCGCGCCCCGTTGGTGGCTGGCGGCGCTGGACCCCTGACGGATCGGTGCCGATCTGGATCCGGTTGGGACCGGGGCGCTGCGTCGGGACGGATCCGGAGGGATCGCCATCGAACGTGTCGCGTGCCGTCTCACCGGTGGGGTCGACACCCGACGACGACGGGTCGACGCCGTAGGAACCGGTCGGGGACGCCGACGGCACCTGTTCGCTGGGATCGATCGGTCGTTGGGTCCCACCGGACGGATCGGACACTCCGTACTCGCCAGCACCCGGCCGCGGCACGGCGCCGCTCCCACTCGGGTCGGCCGAGGGTGCGCCGCGTGCGCCCGTGTCCGACTCCATTCCTGGGCCCGTCGGGTCACTGTCGGGGTCGTCGCGCCACACGGGCGTCTCCGTCGTGAACGTCGACCAGACGTCGACGTCCTCCGACGGATCCTTCTCCGGCAGCACACGAGGCACTTCGCCGGTGGGCGGATCGGTCCAGTGCGGGAGCGGCCCGCTGTCGTTGGGGCCGAACCGGATGGCGCCGCTCGTGTCGTCACCACGCTCGCGGCCGCGGCGCGAACGATCGGGGAACAGCGGCCCACCGAACTCCTCTGTCTCGCGATCGTGCCGTTCTTCGCCGGGCCCGGTGTCGTCTGTCATGCGGTTGCTCCTTGAGCGGCGGTCATCAGACCTCCAGCAGCTCGGTCTCTTTCCTGTGCAGCGCCGAATCGATCTTCTCGACGTGGTCGTGCGTGACGTGGTCGAGCTCCTTCTCGGCGCGCTCGAGCTCGTCGGCGGAGATCTCGCCGTTGCGCTCGAAGCCCTCGAGGGTCTTGCGGGCGTCACGGCGGAGGTTGCGCACCGCGACTCGGCCCTCCTCGGCCATGTGCTTCACGACCTTGACGAAGTCCTTGCGACGCTCCTCGGTCAACGGCGGGAACGACAGCCGGATGATCGTGCCGTCGTTGCTAGGGCTCACACCGAGGTCGCTCTCACGGATCGACTTCTCGATGGCACCCATCGAGCCCCGGTCGTGCGGGCGGACGAGGAGTTGCCGGGCCTCTGGCACGTTGATCGTGGCGAGTTGCTGCAGTGGAACCTGTGTGCCGTAGTACTCGACGGTAAGACGTTCGAGCAGGGCTGGGTTGGCGCGCCCCGTGCGCACCGACTGGAACTGCCCCTGGACGTGCGCAACTGCCTTGTCCATCCGGTCCGCATGCTCGAGCAGCGTGTCATCGATCACGTGAGCAGCGTACTTTGACGTCTCAGACATCGTGAACGATGGTGCCGACGCGCTCGCCCTCGAGGATCCTGCTCAGCGATCCGGGAGCGGTCATGTCGAACACCACGATGGGGATCGAGTGGTCGCGGCAGAACGCGATCGCCGTCGCATCCATGACGCGAAGGTCCTTCGTCATCACCTCGAGGTAGCCGACTTCGTCGTACCGCTTGGCGTTGCTGTTGAGGCGAGGGTCCGAGTCGTACACGCCGTCGACGCCCGAGTGGGTGCCCTTGAGGAGCGCCCCAGCCTCGATCTCGGCCGCTCGCAGCGCGGCGGCGGTGTCGGTCGTGAAGAACGGGTTGCCGGTGCCTGCAGCGAAGATGACGACGCGCCCCTTCTCCAGGTGGCGAACCGCACGGCGGCGGATGTACGCCTCGGCGATGCGCGGCATCTCGATGGCCGTCTGCACCCGCGTGTCCTGACCGAGGCGCTCGAGCGAGTCCTGCAACGCCAGCGCGTTCATGACCGTGCCGAGCATCCCGATGTGATCGGACTGCGTGGCGTCCATGCCGCTCAACGACCCCGAGCGCCCGCGCCAGAAGTTGCCACCGCCGACAACGATCGCGACGTCGACGTCGAGGCGGTTGCGAACGTCGATGATCTCGCGTGCGAGGTTGTCGAGCGTCGGCCCGTCGAGGCCCTGGCCCGATGGGCCGGCGAGCGCCTCGCCCGACGGCTTGAAGACGATGCGCCGCCAGCGTGGTGTGGGGCTGGCGTCAGTCGTCACGAGTCAGCCGATCTCCGCCTGAGCGAAGCGCACGACTGAGGCACCACCGAGGAACTGCTGTACCGACTGCTTGTCGTCCTTGGCGTAGGGCTGGTCGACGAGCACGATGTCCTTGAAGAACCCGTTCATCCGACCCTCGATGATCTTGGGGAGCGCCGCTTCGGGCTTGCCCTCGTTGCGGCTGATCGTGTCGAGCGTCGTCCGCTCCTGCTCGACGACGTCGGCTGGCACCTCGTCGCGCGACAGGAACTTCGGGCGAGCGAACGCCACATGCACCGCAACGTCGTGTGCCAGCTCAGGGGATCCAGCGGCGATCTCGACGAGCACGCCGTTGACACCGCGACCACCCTGTACGTGCAGATAGTTGCCGATGGTGTTGGCCGGGTCAGCCTCGATGCGCACGACTCGACCGAGCGAGATGTTCTCCTTGAGCGTGATCTTCAGATCGTCGATGTCCTGAGCCCGCTCGGCGACCGCGTCCTCGCCCTTGGCCAGCACGAGCGACACGAGACCGTCGACGGACTCTCTGAACTGATCGCTGCTGGCGACGAAGTCGGTCTCGCACTTCAGCTCGACCATTGCCGCGACGTTGCCGTCGACGCGGAGCGCGATCGCGCCCTGTGAGCTCTCGCGATCGCTGCGCTTGGCGCTCGCCGCCAGCCCGCGCTCACGGAGCAGCTGCTTGGCCGCCTCCATGTCGCCGTCGGCCTCGGTGAGCGCGTTCTTGCTGTCCATCATCCCTGCGCCCGTTGCCCGGCGAAGGGCCTGCACGTCCTTGGCAGTGAATGACACTGCTACTCCTTGCTCGATTCTGTGCTGCCGGCGGGCTCGTCGGCCGCTTCGCTTTCTCCTCGCGCCGCGTCTGCCTCGTCGCTGGCTGTGCTGGTGGCGGGCTCGTCGGCCGCTTCGCTTTCTCCTCGCGCCGCGTCTGCCTCGTCGCTGGCTGTGCTGGTGGCGGGCTCGTCGGCCGCTTCGCTTTCTCCTCGCGCCGCGTCTGCCTCGTCGCTGGCTGTG
>JACDGA010000464.1 GCA_013815505.1 Acidimicrobiia bacterium | reverse complement strand
TCCCGCCGGGCGCACGCCACCCGGCGGCTTGATCGATCTCGATGCGAGACTGTCGGCATCGACGAGACGATTGGCGACCACAGCGAGCTCGACGACGACACGGCGTTGATGACCCGCGCACTCGAGGAGGCACGCGATGCGGTCGGGCATGGTGACGTGCCGGTGGGCGCGATCGTCGTACGCGACGGCATCGTCATCGCCGCGCGACACAACGAGCGCGAGCTGACCGGCGACCCCACGGCGCACGCCGAGCTGCTGGCGATGCGTGATGCGGCCGGCGTCGCCGGCAGCTGGCGTCTCGATCGCTGCACCGTCGTCGTCACGCTCGAACCGTGTTCGATGTGCGCCGGCGCGATGGTGAACGCCAGGGTGCAGCGACTCGTGTACGGCGCCCTCGATCCGAAGGCAGGCGCCGTGACGTCGCTGTACGAGATCACGACCGATGCACGACTCAACCACCGACTGCAGGTGGTGGGCGGCGTGCTCGCCGACGAGTCGGCCGAGCTGCTGAGGACGTTCTTCGGGGAGCGTCGGCGCGGATCGCTTCGCTACGGTCCGCCGTGATGACCCCCCAACGCGTCGAGCGACAGAACAGCGACGTCACGATCGTGTTCGACGCCTACGGCAGCGAAGGCGCGTCCGGCGTGTTGCTCGCCCACGGCGGAGGTCAGACACGGCACTCGTGGCGAGGCACGGCGATCCGGCTCGCCGAGGCGGGCTACCTCGCCGTCACGGCGGACCTCCGCGGACACGGCGAGAGCAGCTGGTCGCCCGATGCGAACTACGACCTCGCCGACTTCGCCGGCGACCTCCGTCTCGTCGCCGAGTGGATGGGCGCGCCGCCGGCGTTCGTCGGGGCGTCGCTCGGCGGGCTCAGCTCGCTCGTGGCGATCGCCGAGTCCGACGGGCCTGCTCCGGTCGCCGCAGCGCTCGTGCTGGTCGACGTCGCCGTGCACCTCGAACCTGCTGGCGTGAAGCGCATCGGCGAGTTCATGCGCGGTCACCTCGACGGCTTCGACTCTCTCGACGACGTCGCCGATGCCGTGGCCGCCTACAACCCACACCGGCCGCGACCCACCGACCTCAGCGGCTTACGCAAGAACGTGCGTCTCGGCGAGGACGGCCGCTGGCACTGGCACTGGGATCCGCGCTTCATGCGCGACCCGGATGTCGACGAGCCGAGGACCGTGCTGCACATGGCTCAGCTCGAGGCGGACGCTCGCTCGCTTGCGCTGCCGACCCTGCTCGTGCGTGGGCGCGAGAGCGATCTGCTGTCCGAGCGTGGCGCGCAACGGTTCTTGGAGCTTGCGCCGTCGGCCGAGTTCGTCGACGTCGGTGGGGCCGGGCACATGGTTGCCGGCGATCGCAATGACGCCTTCAACGACGCGATCATCGGGTTCCTCGAGCGCGTGCACCCCTCGTCACCTGCGACACTTGACCGATGAGCGACGACGCAGCCACGGAGCAGTCCGATCAGACACTGGTCGGACTCGCGTTCGACGACGTTTTCCGGGCACAGGAGTTCCTCACCGCAACGGCGCGAATGGCGACGCGCAAGGAGCTCGAGCTGCGTGACGCCGTGCTCATCACGTCGAGCGACGAAGGCAGGGTGACGGTGCGCGAGACGCGCGACCTGCAGATGTCGACGACCGCGCTCTCGGGCGGGCTGTGGGCCGGGCTGATCGGTTTGATGCTGGGCGGACCGGTCGGCTGGATCGCCGGCACGGCGGTCGGCGCGGCGTCGGGTGCGGTGACGGCGAAGGTCATCGATCACGGCATCCCTGATGAGTGGGTCGACTGGTTCCGTCAGGCCGTGACGCCCGGGTCGACCATCGTCGCGCTGCTGCTGGGCGATGTCAGCCAGCCGGCGGCGCTCGAAGAGCTGCGCCGCTTCAGCGGCGCCCACCTCGTGTACGCCAACGTGCCCGACTCGCTGCAGGACCGGATGCGCGAGGCGCTCGGCGAGCCGATGATGCACAACACGGCGTCGGACGACACCTCCCCGGCGGACGTGTCGGCAGGCGGTGGTCTCGGCGAGCCCGACGTCACGACGCGGGCGGACGATCCGCCGCCGACAGCGCCCTGACCGCCGCGCCCGTTCCCATCCCAACGGCGCGCCGCTAGCCTCGTGCGACGGAAGGATGCCAGAGCGGACGAATGGGACGGCCTCGAAAGCCGTTGAGGCTTTCGGGTCTCCGTGGGTTCGAATCCCACTCCTTCCGCTGACTGGGTGAGAGCCGGCCGCGTCGCGTGCGCGGGCGGACGCGGGAGGAGGCCTTGCGTCGCCGCGGCGAGGCGTTGACTGAGGCTGTGGCGGAGGGACCA
>JACDGA010000463.1 GCA_013815505.1 Acidimicrobiia bacterium | reverse complement strand
GACACGGCGCACGGCCACTCAGCGGGGGTCGTGAAGACGATCGAGCGGATCAAGGGCACGTGGCCCGACCTGCCGGTGGTCGCCGGCAACGTCGTGACCGAGGACGGCGTCGATGCACTCGCCGACGCCGGGGCCGATGCGATCAAGGTCGGCGTCGGAGCGGGCTCGATCTGCACGACGAGGGTCATCAGTGGCGCCGGCATGCCGCAGCTGTCGGCGATCTGGTTCAGCGCCCAGCGGGCCCGTGCGCGCGGCGTGCCGATCATCGCCGATGGCGGCGTGACGTACTCCGGCGACATCGTCAAGGCCATTGCCGCTGGCGCGGGCTGCGTGATGCTCGGCTCGCTGCTCGCCGGCACCGAGGAGAGCCCCGGCGAGACGGAGCTGTTCGAAGGACGCCGCTACAAGAGCTACCGCGGGATGGGGTCGCTCGGCGCAATGACGGGCCTCGGCGCCGACCGCTACGCCAGCGCCCAGGGCGGCGGCATGCGTTCCGCCGTCGGCACCACGAGCAACAAGCTTGTCCCCGAGGGCATCGAAGGGCGGGTGTCCTACGCCGGGCGGCTGAGTGAGGTGCTCTATCAGCTCGTCGGTGGCCTGCGGTCGGGCATGGGCTACGCCGGCGCGGCGACGCTCGACCGGCTGCGCACCGGGTCACGGTTCATGCGGGTCACGACGGCTGGCCGCACCGAGAGCCACCCCCACGACGTCCAGATCACGAACGAGGCGCCCAACTACCAACGCTCCTGACCCACCACCGTCTGGGCGGGATTCGTCCCATCACACGGTCTGGGCGGGATCGCTTTCAGCCCCTGCCAGAAATCCCGCCCAGACGGTGGTGTCGATCTCGTCGGGGTCGTCGTCAGTCGAAGAGGTGGCGCAGTTCGCGCTTCAAGAACTTGCCGGCGGCGTTGCGTGGCAGCGGTTCGTCGAGGAACGTGATGTGCGAGGGGACCTTGAACGCAGCGAGCTTGGCCCGCAGGTAGGTGCGCAGCTCGTCCTCGGTCAGCGACTCCCCGTCATCGAGGTGGACGGCTGCGGCGACCTCTTCGCCGAGCCGTTCGTGGTGCACGCCGAACACGGCAACCTCGTGCACTGCCGGGTGGTCGAAGATCGCCGACTCGACCTCGGCGCAGTACACGTTCTCGCCACCGCGCAGGATCATGTCCTTGATGCGGTCCTCGATGTACAAGAACCCGTCCTCGTCGAGGCGCCCGGCATCCCCGGTGCGGAGCCACCCGTCGACGATCGCCTCCGCGGTGGCCTCGGGATCGTTCCAGTAGCTGCGGATGAGGTTCGGGCCCTTCATCCAGATCTCGCCCCGCTCGCCCGTCGGCAGCGCGACGCCCGCTTCGTCACGGATCTCCACCTGCAGGATCGGTAGCGCACGGCCCGTCGACGCCGGATGCGTGAGGTAGTCGTCGCCCAGGTTCTGCGGTCCGTAGGCGTTCGTCTCGGTCATGCCGTAGCCGATGATCGGACCACCGCCCTTCACGCTCGACGCCACCTCCGCCACGAGTTTCACCGGCGCAGGCGCCCCACCACCGCCGACGTTGCGCAGGCTCGACGTGTCGTAGTCGGCGAAGTGTGGGGACTGCACGAGGTCCCAGCTCTGCGTCGGCACGCCGACGAAGTGCGTCACGCGGTGCCGTTCGATCAGTGGGAGCGCCTTGTCGACGTCCCACTTGTACATCATCACCAGCTTCAGCTGGGCGACGACGCAGCCGAGCATCACCGGGATGCATCCCGTGACGTGGAACAGCGGCACGATGAGGATGAACACCGGCTTCGGCCCCGAGGCCTGTTCGAGATCGATCCCGTCGCGGTCGCTGCGCAGCTTGTCGACGCCGGCCCGCGCGCCGTACGCCATCACGGCGCTGAGGATCGCACCGTGCGTCGACACCGCCCCTTTCGGCCGACCCGTCGTGCCGGAGGTGTACAGGATCGTCGCGTCATCGTCGGGGCCGACATCGATGTCCGGCATCGGCGTTCCGGCGACGACGACGTCCTCCCAGCGATCGACGTCGGCGCCGAGCGCGTCGTCGGCGCGAACGCAGATCACCCTCACGCCCGTACGAGCACAGACGGCGGCCGTCCGCGACACCCGCTCGGGATCCGCGACCATGACGGTCGACCCGCTGTGCTCGATGCCGTACTCGAGCTCATCGATCGTCCACATCGCGTTCAACGGCACGCACACGGCGCCGATCGACACCACGGCCCCGTAGGCGAAGATCCATTCCGGGTAGTTGCGCAGCGCGAGCGCGACTCGATCGCCCTTTTTCACGCCGTAGCGATCGACGAGCGTCGCCGCGAGCGCGTCGATCTGCT
>JACDGA010000462.1 GCA_013815505.1 Acidimicrobiia bacterium | reverse complement strand
GACACCGGACCGCTCACGTCACGCTCGCTGCCGTCGTCACTCATCATGACAACCTACGACGCGACCGTCGCCGCAGTCGCCGTCGCCGCCGTCGCAGCCGTCGCTGGGTCAATCGGTGAGGCGGCCGCGGAGGACTGTCTGGCCGGAGGAGTCGGCGCTCGCACCCTCGTCCTGGAGGGTCACGGTCAGGGTCGGGTAGTCGGCGACGTCGACGCCCGACCACAGCGTCACCCTGCCGTCGCCCTCACGCATGTGGAACGTACCGATGGTGACGAGATCACCCTCGGCGTTGCGCACCCAGCCTTGGTAGAAGCTGCCCTCTGGCGCCGGCTCGAGGCCCTCGATATCGAGCAGGATCGCGACGCCGTTGCCGCCGGTGTTGACCGTGGCGGTTGCCGACGCCTCCGGCGCGAGGTCCGTGCCGTCGATGTCGAGCCCCGTCGCGCTCGGCGGGTCGTCGCCGCCGCCACGCAGCTGTCCGACCGCGACGACGCCAGCCGTGACAACGATCACCGCTGCCGCCGCGGCGAGGAACGGCCGGAGACGGCGGCGCCGTGCCGCCCGCGCTCGCTGCGAACGGCGACCCAAACCCTCGCGCTCGGCTGTCGCGACGTCGTGCGCGCGGCGTTCGTGGATCGCCGCCGCGATGCTCGTCCCCAGCCCAGGCGCCGGCGAGCTCCACAGCGCGGGATCCCTCAGGCGTCGCGCGAGCACCTCCATCGCCGCGAGCTCGCCGGGCGCGGGCTCACGGTCTGGATCGTCTGGATCGAACCGATCGCCGAACTGACGATCGTCCTCGCTCATGAGCGTGCGCCTCCTCGAGTTGTGTCGCCATTCTCTACGTCGGGAAGTGGCGTTCGGTTCGCGCCGTCCTCCAGGTGCGCCAGCAGCGAGGCCAGCCGGCGCTGCGCTCGGAAGCCACGCGACTTGACGGTGCCGACCGGGAGCCCGAGCCGGTCCGCCGCCTCCGAGTGGGACAGCCCGTCGAACCACAGCAGGCGCACGATCACCTCCTCGTCGGAGGACAGCTGGTCGAGCGCAAGCCGCAGCTGCCATGCCTCCCATGCCTGATTGAACGCGTCGGGCGCCTCTACGCCGTCACGACTCCGCTCGAGACGATCGTGCGTCACGGGTTCGACGCGGCGCACCTTGCGGCTGACGTCGATCGCCTGGCGGCGAGCGATCGTGTACAGCCACGGCGCGAGCCGGCGGCTCGGGTCGAACGTGGACGAGGCCTTCCAGGCGTTGAGAAAGGTCGACTGCACCACGTCGTCAGCGAGCTGGCGATCGTGCACGAACGACATCGCCACCGTGTGCACGGCGCGGCCATAGCGCTCGTAGACAGCGGCGACGACGTCGGGATTGCCGCTCGGGAACCGACGGGCCAACTCGTGGTCGTCGAGCGCGTCGTGCACGTCACCAGTGTCGCACTCGCGCCCACGGCCATGAGGCGGGCGTTACGAGACGCCGGCGGCGGCGCGGTCGGCGTGGCGGGCGTACGCCCACCCCGGCCCGCGCACGACGTAGGACAACCGGTCGTGCCAGTTGCGCGAGTCCGCCACGTCACGCACGATGTCGACGTACTCGTGGGTGGCGATGCGGACTGGGTTGAACGACTCGATGTTCTTCGTCAACCCGTACACGACGGGGTCGTCGCCGCGCTCTCGCTGGAACGTGCCGAACAGGCGGTCCCAGCAGATCAGGATGCTGCCGTGGTTGCGATCGATGTAGCGAGCGTTGCTGCCGTGGTGCACACGATGGTGCGACGGCGTGTTGAGCACCTCCTCGGCGACGCCGAGCGAACGGATCGCGTCGGTGTGGATCCAGTACTGGTAGAGGAGGTTGATCCCGTGTGCCGACTGCACGAGGGCGGGGCGGATGCCCAACCGGCACAGCAGGCCGTACGGGGCGAACGTGCCGAGCGCATCGGCGACCGGCTGGCGCAGCGCCGTCGAGAGGTTGTAGCGCTCGGACGAATGATGCACCACGTGGATCGCCCACATGTAGCGGGCCTCGTGCATGAACCGGTGGTTCCAGTAGTAGACGAAGTCCCAGCCGGCGATCGCCGCGGCCACCGCGAGCGGACCCGTGCCGCGGTCACGCAACCGGCGGCCCGCCCACATCCGTTTCGGCGTGGCGGCCATCGCCCACCCGGTGCAGATCGCGATCGCTCCGCTCGCCACCGCAACCGGACCGGTGATGCGCGCCACCGTCGCGGCGCGACCATCCTCACGCTCACCACGCAGCCGATCGGCGACGACCGTGACGCCGCCGGCGAGCGCTGCGACCGCGACGAGCGCCTTGCCGGCGAAGCTGCGCTGTGGCGCCACGCGTCGC
>JACDGA010000461.1 GCA_013815505.1 Acidimicrobiia bacterium | reverse complement strand
TCCCAGCGACACCGACCGGTTGACAATCGCCCTGCGCACCCACAGATCGGGCCGTTCGTACGTGCCGATGCGCGTCCAGTGTGCGAAGGCATCGGCGTAGGCGTCCTGGGTCAGCTCTGCCGCACGAGACCGATCGTGGGCGAGCAGGACGGCGAGCTTCAGCGTGCGGACGTAGGTCGCCCGGTAGAACTCGTCGAAGTCCCCCGTCTCGTCCACGATCCTCCCCAGCCGATCATGGCCACCGCGTTGCGGCATGCTCGTGATCACACACTCTTACTCGCACGACACCCCGGTTCGGTTGACACGAGGTCACGCACGATGCAGCAACGGTGATGCCGAGCTGCCCGGTGATCTCCTTGCCCGGCTGGGTGATCATCGGTCAGCTGCTCGTCCGGTCTTGGCCCATCCACAGTCGCCATCATGGCTGCGAAGCCAGGTCCTACGCTGCCCGAGGTGGATGCGGGTCACGATGCGGAGTTCGCAGACGCCGATGATCCCGTCGTCGTCGAGGCGACGAGTGCGGTTCAACTCGGCGACCTGCCATTGCTCGATCGGTTGCTCGCGGACAACCCGTGGCTGGCAACTTCGCGGTTCGGCGACGCCGGGTGTCACCGAACGCTGCTGCACGCCGCAACCGATTGGCCGGGCAACTTCCCGAACGGACCGACGGTCGTCAGGCGCCTCGTCGAGGCCGGCGCTGACGTGAACGCGCACAGCAAGTTCGACGCGCACACCGAGACCCCGTTGCACTGGGCAGCGAGCTCTGATGACGTTGCCGTGATCGACGCACTGCTCGATGCCGGCGCCGACATCGAGGCTCCGGGTGCCGTGCTCGGCGGAGGGAGCGCCCTGGCGGACGCGTGCGGCTTCGGCAACCTGGCAGCGGCTCGTCGTCTTGTCGAGCGTGGCGCAAGGACCCGGCTCAAGGATGCCGCGGCCCTGGGAATGATGGATCGTGTCGAATCTGCGTTCGCTGCGTCGCCAGCCCCCACACCGACTGAGGCCACCCAAGCGCTGTGGAGCGCCTGCCGCCAGGCCCAGGAACGAGCGGCGCGTTACCTGCTCGAGCGCGGCGCCGAGATCAATTGGATCGGCTGGGACGATCTCACTCCGCTCGACGCAGCCGAAGCGGCTGGCGCGACCGAACTCGCGGAACAGCTCCGCCGCCACGGGGCCGAGCGGGCGGCGGAACTTCGAGCGTGAGAGCCGACGCAACGACCGCCACGGTGCGCTGAGCGGGTCGGGGAGACCTCAGATCGGAATGCTGAACCCGGCGTCGAGCACGCTGAGAGCCAGGCGGTGGACGGCGACTGCCGCCGCAACCGCACCGAGCACCAAGATCGGCCGGCGGTCGCGCCAGGCGCAGGCCATGGTCACTGCCGCGCCGAGCGTCATCTCCACGACACCTGCCGGCCACAGGTCGTCGACGCCGACGAACCAGACGAGATGGGCGCCCTCACCGATGAGGGCCCCAGCGACCGGCGCCAGGGCCAGCCAGCGCACGTCAGGACGTGACTTGACGAGATGACCGGCGACACCGAACACCGGGCCTGCAACGAGGCCGGCCACCGACCAGATCAGGGCGCCCCGGCCTTGTGAGCTGATTCCCTCGAACCAGTCGACCGCCCAGTAGTAGCTGAGCGACGCCAGCACCATCGTGGTCGCCCCACCGAGTGCCGCTGCACGGACTGACGGCATCAAGGTGCCGACGGCGAATGCGCCCAGCGCCCAGACCACACCGGAGTTGGCGAGCACCCCCCCGCTGTCGGGCAACACACCCTGCAAGACCTGCGTGCCGATCCCGACGACGAGGCCGGCGACGATCGCAACGGCAGCGGCGCCCACGGCGCGACCGGGTGACGCGCTGGTCGGGACAGGCCGGTACGAGGCGAGGTGCACGCCGCGCAACCTACGGAACGTAGGAGCGGACGCCATCGGCCGGACGGCTGGTCGCGCATCGGCCGATCGGCTGATCGGCTGATCGGACCTAGAAGTCAATGCGCATCACCACCCGGCGCAGCGTCGGCCTGCTGATTTCGACGAAGCCGGCAGCGGCGAAGGTGCCGCACGTGCCGACATGCAGCTCCTCTTCGATGACGTTCGTCGTGGTCATCGGGTAGCTCTCGATGGCTCGGGCGCCATGCGCGCGTGCGAAGTCGACCGCGGCCAGCGCCAGCGCACGACTCACGCCGCGGCGTCGGAACCCGGCCCGCGTGAACAGACACGTCAGCGCCCAGACGCCGCGGTCAGACTTGTCCTCCGATCGTCCCGCCCACGGTACGCGGCTGTTGCGCACCAGACCGACGTACTCCGGACGCGGCTCGATGGCGCACCAGCCCACAG
>JACDGA010000460.1 GCA_013815505.1 Acidimicrobiia bacterium | reverse complement strand
CCTCATCCGCGATTCCGCGCACTACGCCTTCGTCGCACCGCAGCGACGCTTGTCGTCGGGCGAGCGCGCCACAGATCCCGCCGAGCTCGACGACGCGCTGCCCGACCGCTCGACGTCGTCGGGCGAACTCGTGTTGTTGCTCGCCAGCGCCAGGCACGACGGCGTCGCCGGCGAGCACATCGATCTGCTCGCCGAACTGATGTCCGTCGACGGCTCGACCGAGATCGTCGCCCGGCGCCATCAGGTGTCGAGCCGGATGATCCGCTATCGCCGCAGGGCGGCGATCGCCGCCATCAGAACGTTCCTCGCTGCCACCGAAGAAGAACCGGTCGCGGCGTGAGGTGTGGCGTCGGCAACTGCGACGAGCTCGGTTCGGTCAGTGCTCGGCGCGCTGGTGGAACTCGGGGTGGCGCTTCTCCAAGAAGGCGGCGAAGCCCTCCTGCGCGTCGGGGATCATCGCAGCCGACGCCATCACCTCGACCGCGTGGCGATACGCGCTCGGCTGGTCGAGCCCCACCTGTGCGTAGAACGCCCGCTTGCCGAGCGCCCTCGACAGCGCCGACCCCCTCGTCACTCGCGCCACGAGATCGTCAACGGCGTCGTCGAGCTCGTCGTCGGGGACGACACGATTGATGAGCCCCCACTGCGCCGCCGTCGCAGCGTCGACGACGTCGCCGGTGAGTGCCATCTCGAGCGCTCGCTTGCGGCCGATGTTGCGCGAGACGGCGACGAGCGGCGTGTGACAGAACAGCCCACCCTTGCCGCCAGGGATCGCGAACCCGGCGCTCTCGGCGGCGACGGCCAGGTCGCACGAGGCCACGAGCTGGCACCCCGCCGCCGTGGCGAGGGCGTGCACCTTGGCGACGACCGGCTGGGGGATCGACTGGATCGTGTCCATCATCTGCGTGCACACCTCGAAGAGGTGGCGCGCCTGGTCGAGCGAGGCGCCGGACATGTCGCCGAAGTTGTGACCGGCGGAGAAGACCGGACCGTTGGCAGCGAGGACCACGCCGAGCGCGTCGCTGTCGCCGACAGCGGTCAGTGCGTCCGTGAGCTCGACCATCACGTCGAGTGCGAGCGCGTTGCGCTTCTGGGGTCGGTCGAGCGTCAGTGTCACGACGTCGCCGTCGCGTTCGACGGCCACTGCGGCTGGCGGCGCAGCGCGGTCGGTCGACGGTGGTCGCTCGGTTGCGGTCGTGCTCATCACACCAGCGTACGTTCCCAGGATGGCTGACTCGATTCGTGCGCTCGCCGAGCGGCACTGGAACGGCGATGGCGACCTCGTGCACGAGCATCATCCCGTGGCACCGGTGCTCGACCGGCAGGCGGAGGAGATCGCGCCCGGCGTGCTGACGTTCGTGTCGATCGCATCGGTGAGCACTGTCGACACCGGCGATGGTCTCGTGCTGCTCGACACGGGTGGCAGCTTCGACGCCGACCACCTCTACGACCAGGTGCGAGCATGGCGACCGGGATCGAACGTCGACGCCGCGGTGTTCAGTCACCACCACGTCGATCACGTGCTCGGCCTGGGGCGCTTCGATGCCGAAGCCGATGAGTCCGGGCGCGACCGACCCGTCGTGTACGCGCACGCCGACACGCCCGAGCACTTCCGTCGCTACGAGCGCACGACGGGCTGGAACGCGGCCATCAACCAACGCCAGTTCGGTCTCCCGCCGGAGCTGTTCCGGTGGCCCGACACGTATCGATACCCGGATCTCACCTATCGCGACGAGCTGACGTTCACGAAGGGCGGCCTCACGTTCGAGCTCCATCACGGGCGCGGCGAAACCGACGACGCAACGTGGACATACGTGCCTGAGCTGCGGCTCTTGCATCCCGGCGACCTGTTCATCTGGGCGATCCCGAACGCCGGCAACCCACAGAAGGTGCAGCGCTACGTGAGCGACTGGGCCGACGCGCTGCGGGCGATGGCGGCGACGGGCGCCGAGGTGATGCTCAGCGGCCACGGGCTCCCGATCTTCGGCGCCGAGCGGATCGTCGCCGCGCTCACCGACACGGCCGACCTGCTCGACTCGATCGAACGCCAGACGCTCGAGCTGATGAACCTCGGCGTGACGCTCGATCGCGTGATCCACGAGGTGACGGTTCCCGAGCGGTTCGCCGACCTCCCGTACCTGCAACCGGTGTACGACCACCCTCAGTTCATCGTTCGCAACGTGTGGCGTCGCTACGGCGGTTGGCACGACGGCGAGCCCGATCACCTGCTGCCGGCGCCGCGAGCCCAGCAGGCGACGGAGTGGGTCGAGCTGGCTGGAGGGATCGACCGCGTGCTCGCCCGTGCGGCGAGGCTCGCCGACGATGGTGACCTCCGCATGGCCAGCCACCTCG